>CAZJUB010000001.1:0-28815 GCA_964549075.1 uncultured archaeon
CTAGATATGTAGAATCTGCAGCTTTTAATTTGTCAAATTGTCTAAATTGTATTTCAACAGCTTTTGAAAATCCAGCTAACAATGCTGGATTTTCCACATCTGGAGAAAGTATTTCTACACTTAATTGTCCTTCATAGAGAGATTTGAGTTTAACTCCTTCTTTAATATACAAAGCTGCTATTCCTTTTGGACCTAAGATCTTGTTACTATTGAAAGTTGCTAAATCTACACCTAATTCATTAAAATCTAAAGGAATACGTCCAAATGCAGCAGTAGCATCTGTATGAAAGAATATATCTTCATTTTTGTCTTTGACAATTTCTAAAGCTTCTTTGATTGGTTGTATAGTGCCTATTTCATGATTAGCTGTTTGAAAACTAACTAGAAGAGTATCATCATCCAGTTTTTCCTGTAACACATCTAAATTGATTGTTCCATCATTAGAGACTGGAACTATATCAACATTGTATTGTCGATCAAACAGTGATTTAGCAGAATGGATGACACTTAGATGCTCAACCTCTGAAACAATTATCTTTTTTTTCTTCTTATACATAGGAAGAAGACCTTTAATTGCTAAATTGTTAGATTCAGTAAAACTATGAGTAAGAGCTATTGGTTGTGGATCAACATTCAAAGGTTTAGCGATAGTGGTTTTTGCTTTAACATAAAAATCATATGTTTCCCAACCTACCTTATGAGTGATAGCAGGATTTCCAAATGTCTTCTCAAGATAAATAGGTATCATTGCATCCAATACTTCTTTATCTATTACTGATCCATTTTCCCAATCTAAATATACATCCTTAGGCGGAGTTCCATGCTGTTGTAGCAAATCTTCTACATTTGACATTTTTTTTAACCTAGTAATTCTGTTAGAAATTCTTCAACATCTTCAACTTCAGATAGCAGCAATCTTCCAGTTGCATAATATGATATCTTAAGTTTGACATATTGATACTTTTCTACCATGTTGCCAATTTTTTGTATCAGTTTACATTTATTTTGGATTTTTTTATGTACATCTTCTATAGTACCCCATTTGAGCAAGATAACATAGCTGTTATCTTTTTTACAACTCTCAACTATCGAATCCACATAGTCTTGGTACAACCAATTAACACCTAATACAAAATAAGTCATGGAATGGGGTTTATTTAATCTTTGTTTTAATCAAAATTTTTTGTATTTACTTCTACTATTTTCTGACATGCCACACAAAGGGAAGAAGGTTTGTGTTTTGCTTCTTTCAGATTATTAGAATATTGCATTACACATGCACTCTGACAATGTTCTAAACCCAAGATATGCCCACATTCATGAATACTTTCTTTTATTTTCATCTCAGTTGATTCTAAACGATAAAAAGACACTAATGCTCCATAATATTGTGTTGCTAATCCAAAAACAAAATTCATTACAGGTACATATAAATCATCTTTTATTATCCAGAAGAAAAATCTGTAATTTTCTTTATCTATTAAATGATTCAAAAGATCTTGACCATTATATTGTTTTCTTGACCAGTTATAAGCTCTAAGATTTGGTCTTAAGCTTCTAACCGCTTTTATTTCAAGCTTATATATTTTTACCATTTGTTTAATAATTTCCTCAATTTCATTTCTATCCAGATTTGGATCAAATAAAACAGTCAGTGGTGGAAACATATCATGTCCTCTAAATTTAAAACTTAACTTACATGAATTAAATGTTATCTATCCAAACACTTTCTTTATTATATCAGATTCTATTTTGTTTTTCTTCGCTATTGCTGCATACATTCTAGCTGAATCTCTAATTTGTCTTTCTTTTGTCTTGTAGTCAATTCCGATGAGACCAAATCGCGGTTCAAATCCTTCAGCCCATTCCCAATTATCTATTGTCGACCAATAGAAAAAACCTTTAACATCTGCGCCATTCTCAATGGCTTTATGAACTTCAAATAGATGTCTTAAAATAAATCTCTGTCTTAAACTATCATCTAAAGTACCAATACCATTTTCACTAATATAGATAGGACCATTATAACTATTTTTTATTCTCATTATATTTTGGTATAAACCTTCAGGATAGATACCATATCCAAGTTGAGTAATCTCAGTCTCATCTTCTTCTTTGAAAACCATTTCTACAGGTATTCCAAGCTTAAATTTAAAATAAACAGCGGAATAATAGTTAATTCCAAAAAAATCTATAGTATCTTTCATCCAACTTTTGTAAGTAAAAGGTATGAAAGGAACTTTTCCTCTTGTTGCTGCATCTATCGCAACTTGATTATATGTATAGTCTATAAAAGAAGAAATAATCCTATGCCAAAGTGAACCATGGTCTTTTTGATAGAAATAAGCTAAATTCTTAACAATCCCCACCTGGCTTTTGGGATTATATTTCTTTAATGATTTATAAGCTATAGAATGAGCTTTCATCATTATTCGATATACTTTTGTATAAGCAAGAATCGATTTTTTAGCTGGAGGGAATTCACCATATAAATACCCCATAAGAGGGACAACACCTGGTTCATTAATTGGGTTCCAAAATTTTATTTCAGGAAAATTTTTCGCAATAATGTCACAATACTGCTGAAAATATTCAAGATTCTTGTTTTTTAAAAAACCGCCTTTTCTTTCAAACCAAATGGGGATAGTAAAATGATAGAGAGTTACAAATCCTTCTAGATTATTTTTCTTTAAAGATTCAAACACTTTGTGATAATGTTCAATTTCTTCATCATCTACCTCATTTTCTTCAGGAATTATTCTGCTCCACTCAATTCCAGTTCGATGGGAGTTATGATTAAGATTACTAAACAATTTGTGGTCATTTTCAAACAATTCGTAATGATTTGCTGATTCTCCACACTTTTCATTATTCTTTATATTTCCTGGAATTTGTTCAAATTCATACCAATCATTGTTATAATTGTTACCTTCAGTTTGATAGGCTGATTGTGCTCCACCCCAAAGAAATCCCTCAGGAAACAGATATTCTTTAGTCATTGAGATTATTTTATTTATCTTCTTTTAAACCTTTAGAGAACAAAAATTTTTAAACTGAAAATTTGCTCCTCTCTCAATGAATAATAAATCTTGGAATATTCTAATGGTTGTATTAAGTTCAGTCAACCCAGATGTTAGAGTGGAAAAGGAAGCTAGATATTTAGCAAGTAAAGGACACAAAGTTACAGTGATAGGAACCAATGCTAGAGGAAATTTAGCTGAAGAAGAATCAAGAGATGGTTATACTATTATCAGAGTTCCAAGTAAGAAAAAGTTATTTTTTAAATATTTTGAGTTTTGGAAAAATGTTCGAGAAGTTGTTAAAGAGCAAAAATTCGATATAATTCATCTGCATGACTTAAATGTTCTACCTCTTTATTCTAAACTAAAAAAGAACACAAAAATAACGATTTATGATAGCCATGAAAATTTCCCAGAACAAATGTCTGAAACATATGGATTTCTTGGATTATGGGGATATTCAATGGTAGAGAGATTTTATGTTAAACGAGTGCAAGGTATTGTTACTGCTGGCATCACATACTCTGAAAATTTGGAGCGTAAATATAATGTAAGAAGTAGATGGATAGCAAATTATCCTTCTAAAATAGATGTTGAAAAAGCTCATGAAAAGATAATCCCAAAGCAATTTCAAGATAAAACAAGATTCCGTGTGGTTCATTTTGGAGTTATGTATCATAATCTTGGATATGATAAAACAGTTGAAGCAGTGAAAATACTAAGTAAACAATTGAAATCTAACAAAATAGAATTTTTAGTCATGGGATCTGGTTCTTCTTTAGAACCAATGAAACAGCTAATTATCCAGTTTAATTTAGAAGAATACTTTACTTTAACTGGATGGATGAACTATCATGAAGCTCTTTCAATCATGCGCTCCTGTGATATTGGTTTAATTCTATTTCAACCAGGAAAAAATAACTATCTTAGAATACCTAACAGACTTTATGAATATGCTTCAGCTGGAATTCCTTTCATAGGTTCCAATTTTGAAGGTCTAAAGCGTTCAATTCAATCAAGGGAGGAAATGGGTATTCTGATTGATCCAACTTCTCCAGAAGAGTTAGTTAATGCAATTCTTGAAGTTTATAATAACAAGGAGAAACTAGATAAAATGAAACAGATAGCTGCAGAAGCGTATAAAGAACAATTTAACTGGGAAAGCGAAATACCAAAAATCATTCAGAGTTACCAAGAAGCTTTTAATCAGAAAAAATGAGATTAAAATCTACGTATAATGTTGAAAATTTGTTCTTCAACCATTGCAGCTTGATCTGATACTTCTGAGATATCACTAACTCCTTCAAAGAACTTTGTAAGGATATTCTTTATTTTATCAATACCATATACTAAGTCAGAATATTCTGCAGGATAACCTAAAGCAACAATACAGTAATCAATTCCTCTAAATCTTGGATCTTTTTGATTCTTATCTTTTACAACATATAGAAAACTCGTTGCGTTATATTGTTTCATTTTTGGAATTTTTACTGGACCTGAGATAGTTCCTGTTTCAAGCATTTCGAGTTCTCCCATTCCAAAAATAGTGAAAAGTAAAACCCCTAGAGCTAATGTTACTGTCTCTCTGACATTTTCATATTCACTTGGGATTTTCTCAATATAAATTGGTTCAGTTCCTGATTCTCCAAATCTGTAAAAAGAAACAAAGATTTTATCTAAATCATATTTTGATTCTACCTTAGTTACTTTATCAATAGCATTTGGAATCTGGTTGAAGAAACGTCCTCTTTTTACAATATAATCAGAAGCACCCATTTTCATCGCATTTACAGCAACTTCTTCAGAACCTTGACCTGTAATAATAAGAACAGGTATTTCTGCTACTTGACGTATTTCTTCGAGTATTTCTAGTCCTGTGGAATTGACTAAAAGGTAGTCCAGAAGGATTACATCTATGTCATAATTAAGGCCAGAAAGCAGTTTTAGAGTATCTTCTTTCGTTTTAGTGATAAATACTTCTGCATCAGGATAAGCTTTTAACACATTTATCTTAATTAAGAAGGCTATATCAGCATCGTCTTCGCATAAAAGTATTTTTAATTTATTCTGCATTGTAGATACTCCAAATTAATATTTGTGATTTCGCTATTTTATCTTTATTATTCTGTCAACCTATTCCAGTAGTCCATCTTCTTTTAGAGATTCTAAAATTTCAGAAATCTCATCTTCAAGTTTATCAATTGTATCATCTTTACCTTTTTTAGATTTTTGTGTTTTTCGTCTCTCTTCGATTAAATCTTGAAGGCTGCTTCCATCAGGAAGATCGACTAGTGTACCACCTACTTTAGATATTTCATCTCTTATCGTTTCAAGTTGGGCTTTTGATTCATCAAAAACATCTTTATCTGGAAGCATTGAAGCTAATTCTGGTACAGAATCAGTCTTCCCAGCTGGTTGAAGAGAACCTAAATCTTCCAAACCCAATTCTTGGAGTAACCTTTTCTCATCAAGCTCTAATGCTGAATCTGAAGCTGTAGTAAACTGATCAATCTTGGTTTGAGATTTAGTCATGGGAGTGGAATCAAATTGTATAGTTGCAGTTTCTTTCTGTTTGCAATGATGATCTTCTGTAATTGGATGATGAATACCACAATAGGGACAAATTGTCTCATGAAGAGTCTGTATATGAACACCTAATGCTCTTTGATCATGTGTCACAAAACCACAGTGATTGCATTTCAATAGAGGAATAAAACTCTCAGAAGCTACAAAATCATCGAAGTTAGCATATAGATACCATAAAAGAGAGATTCTAACTGCTTTGGAAGTACTCCAACCAGTTTTCTTTTTAATGTTCTCTAGACTTTCAGAACTTACTTGATCCTTTAAACGAAAAGAGAGTTTGGTGTCTTTTTTTGATTTTGATTCTTCCTCATATCTTTTCATAAGCAGGATTTCAAGTTTTATATAATCATTTAACTCCTCTATGATATTCATTCTATTCTTCATTTTCTTGATACGGATAGCTAAATCATCCAATGAAAGTGTAACTATTTGACTAGCTCCCCCAAAACTCTTTGATTGCTCTAAAACAGCATTTTTAAAGTTTTCAGGGATATTAATTGTGTATACATTTGATGCTCTTATTTCACCTGTTTGTGGAGGAATCTGCCTCACCTACATCGTATTATTTGTGTATTATCAATTTCTGTATAAAAATTTTTTCTATTGAAAGAAATTTAGTAACTCACCATAATATATGAACAATCAAAACCAATATTAAACCATATCTAGATGTTTTTTTGAGAGTTTATGATGATCATGCACTACTTTGAACAACAGTAAGGCAAGAAAAACGGGGATCTGAGACTCTCACTAAATTATTTTTGAATTAAATTAATCTCAAGTGGAATACCGTTTTTTACACTCTGAGAAACTATGCAATAATCCTCGTACATTTCTTTACATTTTTTATAGTCAGAACCTTCCTTTTCCTCTACCGTTGGCTCTAAATCCACATGTATTTTAGATATTCTCCAGAATCCATTTTCATTTCTTTTACGAGTAAGCTTTACAGTGGTTTTTAGTTCTTGAATCTCAACTCTTTTTTTAGTCGCACAGAAAGTCAAAGAAGCTGATAAACAATTGCCTACAGCAGCAGCGAGTAACATTGATGCTGTTGGACCTCTCCCTTCTCCTCCTGGGATAGAAGGAGGTTCATCAGTCAATAGTTTTGGGATTTGATCTGACTCAAAATCTACTTCAAACTTGTAATTGTCTTTTCTTCTCATTTCAATAACATATTCAAATTCATGACTTTCTGACATTTAATCACCACACTTCAAATAACTCTTAATCTCCAGATATCAAGATATCATCTAAAACATCTTCTAAATCTGGTCTATCAGGTGGTTTTTCTGGTTTCTCATACTCACCTTCAGTGATGGCATCAGATAGATCCAGATCAGCTTTCCCTCGTCTTCTGGTTGGTGTAGATACAACCATTGTTCCACTTAAATTCTCTATTTTATCGTTTATCTCCATTACCAAATTAACTAACTTTGATATTTGATCATTACTGAAACCTTCAACATCAAGTAAATCTGTTCGTGCTTGATTTTCAAAACTTGGAACTGCTTCTTGAGCAGCTGCTGCTATTGCTTTAGATTCAGAACTAATTCCGTTTTCTACTATTGCTTCACTTTTCTCTTGATATGACATAGCTTTAGCAGCTTTTGCAGCAATTGCTTCAGTTGGGAAGAGTTCAGTCAGTTCTGCAAGAACTTGTTGCTGATTAGTTTCATTTAATAAAAATATTTTGTCTTTAAGATCATCCCTCTCATTTATCAAATCTTCAAACTCATTTTCTAATGCAGAATATTTGTCTTTAACTAGCTTGTTTTCTTGATTTAAAAGCTTAATTAGTTTGATTAATTTTGGAAGTCCTCTAGCTAGTTCAGTAGCGTTGTTCTGCATTTCTTTATATCTAGCTACAGAAACAAGTTTAACACCTTTTTTGTTTTGTTCTTTGAATTCTTCTTCAAGTCCTTCTACTCTCTTTTTCAAATCTCTATTTTGGACTAGTAATCTTTCAACTAACAATTTTACTTTTCTAAGAGCTTCAAGAAGGATTCTATTTCTTTCTTGTAACTCTTTCACATCTGATTCTGTGAAATTATTTTCACTTAAAATTTCTTCAAAATCTTGCTCTTCTTCATCATAGGATTGCTGAATTTTTTTAAGAAGTTTTTCCTCCGGATTGAGTCCTGTGTAATTCATATGACAACCAATATGATGCTATTTGTAATTTGTTACTCCCCTTAAAAAAAATTTGCTTATAGTGAATTCTAACTTCAAGACACCTGATTTCTTCGATTATTCGATAAAATAACTTGCTCTTGATTTATGTCGATATTCTTCTGTTTGAAAAATTAAAAAGAAGGAAAAGAAGAAAAAAACTTTATTTGTAATATTCTTCTAGTTTTTTATATGGTGCTCTTTCACCGGTAAGATATTCTTCATGAACATCAATATATTTTCTTATGATAAGATAGCCTATTATGAAGAATAATAGAAGTGGAGTTAATGCTATAGCATATGAGTTTGGAATACTTAATCCTAAAGATCCACCTAAACCTAAAAATCCAAGGAACATCAAAGGACTTACTATTGCACTTACTCTTCCCGCGATTTGTTTAAATCCTTGATACTGTGTAACCTTATCAGGAGGAGCAACCTCGAAAACAAATTGTCTTCCTATTATCCAAAGACCTCCGAATCCAACACCTATAAAAAACGCAACTGGGAACATAATTTGCCATGGTAAAATATGTGTGCCATTGACTTCAATACAGGCTAATACTGCGATAATAACAGCGATAAACCAAGCAACAATATTGATAACAAAATTTTTCTTTGGTCCCCATTTATCAAGAAGAAGACCAACTATGATAGCTCCAATCATTGATAGTAAACCACCTATAGCAATAATATAGAGTGCTTGTGAGGGATTTGCTCCTGCTCCATCTATCATCACTAACTGCATATAAAGTATAGTTGTATTTGCAGCATCAGTAACGAAAAACCAGCCTAAAATAAAGAATAATGCGTTTTTATTTTTGGAAGCAAAAATTTCTTTGAAAGTTTGTTTATAATTTCCTAGTGCTAGTCTAACATTTTTATGGAATCCATTTTGATTTGGATTAATTTTTTCTTTACTGAAAAGAAACGGAAGAGCAAACAGTAGAATCCCTGCGACCACCATAGGAATTAGATAGAAAAGACCTGTATATTCAATGGTCGGTCCAGGATTTAGTATACGGTTCCCAAGTTCTGATACTCCACTAAAAATCGATTCTGGTTCGCTAAAATGTTCCCAAATGCCAAAACTATCATTGTATGCAACCATTGATAAAATAATCCCAGCAAAAGTACCTAGAAAGCTTAAAGATCCCGAAATACCTGAAGCTTTACCTCTTTCCTCTGTTTTAGAAATAAAAGGAATCATTGAATCGTAAAACATTCTACCAACTTGGTAAGAAAAGTTTGCAAAAACAAACAATACACATAACCACCAGAAATTCATCCAAACCATAAACAACAAAGTAGAACCACACATCACAGATGCTGCAATAATAACAGCTGGTTTTCGTCTTCCTAAAGTGTCACTTAATGCACCTATGACTGGTCCCAAAATAGCTACTAAAAGATTCGAAAAAGCCATAAAAGCTGACATTAAAGCAAAAGCTGTAAAGTAATCAGTTATTCCATTTTGATAAGCAAGGAGTAACACTAATGGTTGAAAAACTATACTAAGAATCCCCTGACTGAATAAAGTATCAGCTGCATCATAACTACTCCATAAGAAAATATTTCTCATTTTAGTATCTTTAGCTTCAATAACACTAATATCCATTGTTTCACTCATAACAATCTAGCAATTGCTCTTTTTGACTTGTATATAAACATTCATTCGAAACGTACAGGACATCAAATAATTCAAACTAATAGTGATGATTGCTAGATAGATGATTAAATTGCTAGAAAAGTCTATAAATAATAAATTCATTAATAGGTTGGTTTTAATGAATATTCTCGGAATCGAAAGTAGAAAGGGAGAAACAGTATTTGATTACATTGAAATGTTTGAATATCCACATGGAACGACAGAAAAATTACCAATTTGTATAATAGAAGGTGATGAAGCAGGACCAACCTTTCTTTTTACTGGTAACATTCATGGCAATGAGCTACATGGTTTGGTAGCATTACAAGAGATAATTCAAGAGATAGATCCAACAAAAGTCAAAGGAAAAATAATCATAGTCCCTACGTTAAATCCAGCTGGATTGCTTACATTGAAAAGATCACCTTTCTATATAAGAGCTGATCCAAACAGATTATGGCCTGATCCTAAACCTAAGAAAGAATCAAGACTAAAATATGTTGATCTTTATGATGATAATCTTGATTCTACCAAGTATCCTAATATACAAGAAATTTTTTACACAAGATTTTCAAACATACTTTCAGAAATTGATTATTTTGCTGATTTGCACTGTCATGCTATTGGTTCCTTACCATTTTCTTATTTAGATAGAGTGTATTTTGATGAGGATATAGAAGGAGCAAAAGAAGAAGCAGAAAAATTGTATGAAAAAACAAAGGGATTAGTCGAAGCTTTTGGGTTAACTATTGTAATTGAAAGTCCTCCAAAGCATTATTTTGATTCTAAATTACAAAGGTCGACAACTGGAAGTTTTGTAAATAAATTCAGAAAACCAGGTTTCACAGTAGAATTAGGCGCTGCAGATTATGTTGATATCGAGCTTGTTAGAATCGCTAAGAAAGGAATTTGGAACGTTCTAAAATATACAGGAATTTTAGAAGGAGACATTGAACCAATTAAGAAGGTTCCTGTATTGAAAGATAATTTATGGAGAGAGATAAAAATACGATCATCCACTTCTGGATATTATATTCCTATAGTTAAATGTGGTGAAATGATTGAAAAAGGCGATCCTATCTTTGAAATAAGAGATATTTTTGGAAACATCAAAGAAACGATTATCTCAGTTCATAAAGGAACAATTCTTGGGATCTGGAATGATATTATATGTTATCCAAACAGTGAACTAGCTTCATATTTAATAGAAAATGATATTGATGTTGTTCTTCCTTGGGAATATGAGAAAAAAGATGAAGGAGAGAAGAGTGAATAAATCTTAATCTTCTTCTAGTTCTAAAGTAACAACTTCATGAGTTGGTAGGCTATTCTTGAAATCTTCTAAAAAGGACAGATTTCCTATACCTCGTCCCACATGCATTGCAATAGTAATTTTCGCATCAATCGCTTTTGCTGCTTCAACTGCTTCTTCGACATCCATAACATAAGTACCAGAGATAGGGATAAGAGCAATTTCTGGTCTCAAATTATTCATTTCTGGTATTTTATCTGCATCTCCAGCATGGTAAATTGTTACACCATCAATATCTAAGATAGGACCAATATGTCCAGATTCTTTAGGATGAAAAGGAGTCTTAGTTGCAGGATCTCTGAATCTGTGTATGTTGTAAGCTGCAATAGCAGAAACATTGATACCTTCAATTTCGAGAGAATCACCTGGATTGAGTTCCATAATTTTCTGTTTCTTATTTATTTTCTCTTTAAAAATCTCTTGTACTATTTTAGGACCAATAAGTATTGTCTGATCGGAAGAAATTTCATTTATAGCATCAGGATTACAATGATCGAAATGTTCGTGACTTGAGATGACAATATCAGCTTTTGGAAGGTTTGATTTGCCTAGTTTATATGGGTCAAGATAAATATTCTTCCCTTTAGCTTCTATCCAAAACGCATCATGTCCTAACCAATGGATCTTAATATCTTTATATTCATACATATGTTATCGTATTTAACTTAAAATTCCTCTTATATAGATTTTATGTGTTAATTTTTTAGATGCTGAAATAAATCGTTTTCTAATAATAGTAAAAAATTAAATATTTTAAAAAAATAAACAAAAGAGGTCAATATACTCGTTTTTCATTAACAAAAACAAAAACTTCTTCAGGAGTAATATAACCTGTTAGTAAATCTCCTACTTTCATCTCTTTATATTTTTCAGTCTGTTCCTCAAAATCCACAAGAATTATAGTATCATCCTTAAGTGTTCCAGTAATTTTAACTTCAGTTCCTAAATACTCAATTGTGTGAATTTTAAATTCAATAGGACTATCTGTTCTTTCATGAAGACTTATAACTTCTGGTCTTACTATGAGATTTACTTCTGCTCCAATTTCTAGTGGCTGTTTAGTTACTATTTTCACAGTTTCTCCACCGACTAATTCAACCTTATCGGAAGCAACTATTTTTCCTTTTAGTGTACTTGAACTGCCAATAAACTGTCCAACAAAGAGTGTTTGAGGATCCGTAAAAACTTCTGTTGGTGTACCATATTGTTCAATAAATCCGATGTTCATCACAGCAATTCTATCACTAATAGCTAGTGCCTCTGCTTGATCATGGGTAACATAAATAGCAGTCATTCCTATTTTCTTGATGATAGAACGAATCTCAGTTCGCAATTCTTTTCTAAGCTTCGCATCTAAGTTGCTTAGAGGTTCATCACACAAAAGAACATCAGGTTCAACGACAATACTTCTTGCAAGAGCTATTCTCTGTTGTTGGCCACCAGAAAGTTCAGTAGGATTTTTATCTATTTGATCAGCAAGATGTACTAGTTCTAGAACTTCTTGTACTTTCTCTCTTCGAAATTCAAAAGCAGAATCTTTAGAAGCTTTATAATTTAGATATTTTGCTTTTCTATTCACCCAAAAATAAGGTTTTGTCAGCCATAAGAAACGCAAATGGAGTGGTGTTCTTATTGTTTTTCTTTCTTCCTTTGTTTTTTTCTTAGGTAACCAATCAGGAAGCTTTTTCACTGTAAATTCGAAATGATTCCTTATTGCTAATCTTAAGGCTCCAAGAAGGAACTTTGCATTAGCTTCTTTCGTTTCTATAAAAACTAATGAAGCAAAGAAGGTTTTAATTGCAATTTCTGGAATATCAAGAGGTCCTCGAATATCATCTAAAGTTAAAATCCAAACTTCTTTAACATTTTTACCAGAAACAAATTTTTCCATCTTTTCAGCAAGTTGAACCAAATCTTCTTTAGCACCATATTTCATATAAGAGGTAGACTCAATTATCCCATCTGAATTGATTTTCATGTTATAAACAATTTTATGTTTTAACCTTAGTTTGAGACCATATTCGACATTTTTAAAAATCGATAGATGTGGCCAGAGAGCGTAATTCTGAAAAATCATTGCAGTATTACGTCTCTGAGGAGGAAGGATTGTCACTTCTTTCTCTCCAATAAATATTCTACCTTCAAAAGGTTCTACAAAACCAGCTAACGAACGAAGAAGTGTAGATTTCCCACAACCTGATGGGCCTAACAATGTAGTAATTTCTCCATCAGGTACATTTAGAGTAACACCTTTGATTGCAATAAAATCATCATAAGCAATCTTTACGTTTTCATACTTCACAGAAACCATTTATCTCAACCTTAATGACTTAATAGATGGTTAAAACTTAAGTATAAAAATTTTGTCTGAAAAACATAAAACAGAAAACATCATTTTCTAGAAATACTTTTGATTGGTTAAACACATCTAAACTCATGTATTACCTTTCAGATGATATTCTCTTATTAGAATGCAAAAATGAAGAGAAACTTTCAAGGGGTATGGGAGCAGTCAATACTTTGATAGTATTAAGTCCAGAAGAGTTACTTGTAATTGATCCTGGTGTTTGGACCTATCAATATAAAATAATGAAAAAATTACATAAGAGAGAAATAATTGATTTTTCAAAAATCGAAAAAGTTTGTATAACGCATCAACACTGGGATCATTCTACTTTTGCCTGTTATTTTCAAAGGAAGTTCGGTGCAAAAATCCTATCACACAGTGAAGAAAAGGAAGCTTTGGAAGATGAAACGATTATGCTAAAAAATTTCTTCAGAGGATATAAATTTCTCAAATATGAATTAGAGAGATACCCATTATGGATTATGAGAAAAGCAATTCACTTTCTTTGGGGAAAATATCAAGGAGTAAAAATAGATCAAACACTCAAAGATGGAGACAAATTAGACCACACAATTTCTGTTCAAGTGGTAGAACTGCCAGGTCACACTATAGGGAACATAGGATTCTATTTTCCAACAGAGAGGATACTAGCAGCAGGTGATTTAATAGACTTAGAAACAGGGATAGGATTCGATTTGAACAGCCCTCTATCATGTTTTGAAACTGCAAAAAAATCAATTGAAAAGTTAATTAGTATGCAAATAGAGACTTTTATCTCTGGACATGGTAAAATAGTTCAAGGAGTACAAGAATGCAATGCACTTTTCGAAAAGAAAATCAGGAAGTCTATTAATCTTCGAGAAAAAATCATTGAAGTATTATCTGAAAAAGAATGCTCATTAAAAGAGTTAATTGCTAAAGTAACACAAAAGAAAAGTATTATTGAGTATCTTCTGAACAAGCACGTGTTTTATTGCTATTTAGAAAGTATTGATAGAGAAAAATCCATTGAGTTTCGAAAAAAAGGAAAAAAAACGCTAATGAAAATAGTATAAGGATTAATTCGATATAACAAAAATTAAAAAGCAATTAAGGGGTTATGGATACAGATAAAGAGGTGTCTTTATGGTAAAAAGAAACCCAAGTAAATTTCTAAAAGACGAATACAAACAAATTCAAGCTGAAGGACGAGAATGGGTCCATCGTAAGTTAGAAACTCCTTCAGTGCCAAGAGTAATAGTTGATGGAAAAGAATTATTGATGTTATGTTCAAATAATTATTTGAATCTAAGCAATCACCCTCATTTAAAGAAGAAAGCTATTGAAGCTGTGGAAAAATTAGGAGCTGGTTCAGGATCAGTTCGTGCAATAGCTGGGAATATGGCCATTCATGAAGAATGGGAACGAAAACATGCAGACTTTAAAGAGCAAGAAGCTTCAATGGTTTGGATGTCAGGATTCATTGCTAACGAAGGTGCTATTCCGCCACTAGTTAGAAAAGACGATTTTATTCTGAGTGATCAACTCAACCATGGTTCAATTATCGATGGTGTAAGATTGACTAAGACTCAGAGACATGTATATGAACACACAGACTTAGGTAGTCTTGAGGAAAAACTCAAAGAGATTGATTCTCTAGATCCTAATGGAGAAAAACGTATTTTGCTCATCACAGATGGTGTATTTTCTATGGATGGGGATATGGCTCCTTTGGATGGCATCCAGAAACTTGCAGATGAATATGGAGCAATGATCTATGTAGATGATGCACATGGAGATGGAGTTCTAGGCCGTAACAGGAAAGGAAAAGGTATTGTAGATCATTTTGGTTTACAAGGTAAAGTCCAAGTAGAAATGAATACTTACAGTAAAGCAATGGGAGTAGTTGGAGGTGCTATTGTAGGTTCTCAAGATTTGGTTAATTTCCTTAGAAACACCGGTAGATCTTATCTTCTAAGTGGTTCACAACCCCCAGCAGTTGCTGGTGCAGCTATAGGAGCTTTAGAGATATTAGATCCTAAATCACCTATGCATGAACCTATTGTAGCTAAGTTGTTGGATAATTGTGATTATTTCAAGAACAGAATCGTTGATATGGGTTATACTCACGAAATAACTGCTGCCTCAGCTAAGTGTCCTACAGCCATTGTACCTATCATATGTGGTGAAAATGATGTTGCTAAGAAACTTAGTGACAGACTAGGTGAAGAAGGAATATTTGCTCTACCCATAGTTTTCCCAATGGTACCAAAAGGGACAGCAAGAATCAGAGTTATGATGAACGCTGGTCTAAACAAAGAAGATTTAGATTTTGCTTTGATGAAATTCGAAGATTTAGGAAGAGAATTAAAGATTTTCTAATTCTCTATTCTTTTTAATTTTTTATTAAATCACTGAAAATATTTATAATTATTTTTACAGTTGGTTAAGTGATGTCTGAAGCAAAAAGGTTTTTCAGAATTTATGGATTAGTTTGTTTGCTTTATGTATTCTTTTATGCGATTGCTCGTTTTTTTACGGTTGTTTTGTTTAGCTCTGGATGGAGATTTGGCATTTTAGAAAGGGGCTTTGTAGGATTAATTATTGTTATTTTCTTACATTTTTTTTGTAACCATAGTAATTCCAAAATCAATTATATTTGTTGGCAAGTTGATATTAGGTAGGCATAATTGATTTCACAATTCTTAAAAAGTTAGATAATTCAACTGAATTGTAATGGATGAAAACAAAGAGAGAGATTTTAAGGAAAAAATCTTTTTTACTACAGAAAGAGGAAAAAGATTTTTGATGTTCTTTTTAGTGGGAACTGTTGGATGGGGTTTGAATTTTCTGCTATTGTATCTCTTAGACGATTATATATTAGGGCATACTTTTATTAAAAACATAAATTACTCTTTATGGATTTTTACAATCGATCAAAGTGTAATAGCTTCATTACTATCAATGGTAATTGTTTTCATATTAACGTTCGTAGTCAACAAATTTTGGACATTTAAAGGTCAAGGAGACGAATTTAATCCAAGCACAATTTTACAGTTCTTACAGTTTACAATTATTGGATTATTTGGTTACGCGATCTACTCTGGAATAAATATGATTTTAGATGGCTCTCTAAATTGGAATAAATATCTTGCAATGACTATTGCTTTCTATACAGGCTTAATCAGTAACTTCATCTGGAATGATATTTGGACATTCAATCCTAAACTTATCGAGAAAAGAAAGAATAGAAGAAATCAAAAGAATTTCGATTGACAAAGTGAGTAGGATTTTAGTTAAAGAGCATTTATTGATTGTATAAGTAGCTTAGAGACACATTAGGATATTGAGGTGAGAATCTAAGCTTAGGATAATTTTTAGCTGGAAAACGTATCCATAAGTATTTTATTTCACTCTCTTTAAGCGACCTGCCTACAAATCTCAAGAGTATTTTTTCTTCTGTCTGAACTGTTATATTGTCAAGTTTTTCGGAAATCATACGTGTATTTGAAATATCAAGTTCGAAGACTTTCATAGGATAGCTTTTCAATGGAAAGAATGTTGTTTCAAAATGACTTTCATCCAAATCAATTATTAAATAGCCTTTTTCTTCAACAATCTCCATAAAACTCGTTCTAATTAGTGAACCGATGTATTGAACCTTGTTACTCTGAATTGATTGAGTTCTATGAATATGACCTGAAAGAGTCAGTATCAAATTATCTGGAAAATCTTCTGTTTTCAAAGTATCTGGTCTATTTCGAAAAATATGATTATGAGGTCCAAAACTTGCTCCATCAAACAGCTGATGACATAAAATTATATATTTTTTTCTTGGATTGCTAATTATTTTTTCTTTAATTTTCAAGAATGTTTTTTTCGGAGAGGTTAATTCGAATGGGAATCCAATTACACCTACTTCACTAAGTTCTACTTCAGATATTTTATTCAGAAAATGAATCCTACTTGAAAGATGATTTAGAAGTGTTTCTGGAAGTCTAGATTTATCATGATTTCCAGGAATCGATATGAAATCGATGTCATATTCAGCGAATTTTTCTAGAATAGTATAAGCTCTTGCTATCAATTCGTTCTTAGGTTGAGATCTATTGAATACATCTCCTCCATGAAGTACACAATCAACATTTTCCTTTACTGCAATCTTGAGAACATTTGAAAAAACTTCATATCCCCAATTTATTTGTTCTTTCTTTGATTCTGTAGTCCTCCCATATTCATAACCAAAATGTGTATCTGAGAGAGCAAGTATCCTCATCAACTATCACAAAATTTCAAGTTAAGATACTAACAAGAAATGAATATAAAAACAAACAACTTTTTTCTCTTTTTAAGAAACTTTTTTTGTATTAGATTACCTCAGCTTCTCTTAAATTATTAATCCACAGAGGTTTTCTTTCAATGAACAAAGAGAAATTCTCTGCAAAAGTATCATCTCTGTTGTATATTTGTCTTAATTCTTCATCGATCAATATAACTTTCATTTTCTCTTTAATTTCTATTTTCAAGAAAGAATCTACACTCAAAACAAAAGTATTTTTCGCTACCAAATTTTCTAAGAATTCACATACATTCTGTCCTTTTTTTGTGAAGTGTATGACCCACCTATTATTATCTATGAATGGACCTGCTACTACATCAACATGTTTAGCATATTGTTTTAGGAATTTCAGAGATTCTTTTGAAGTTATTTCTGGTCCTTCTTTACGAATCGATATCTGAGGTTTAATATCCATTAATGAGATGAATAACCCATAATACTCCTCAGAGACAAATGTTTTAGATCTTTCTAATATATAGTTATTATTGAAAAGTTCAACTTGAAATGCATTTTTTATGGATAATGCTTTTTGCCAGCATATTTCTTGTTCTTCAAAATTTCTTTTGAGAGCGAGTATAAGTACTTCTCTACCTGAATTAGTTATTTTACGAACAAGTTCATCGTAATCAGGTACTTCACATAATAAATCTTCGAAGAAAGCAATGTCTGGTTTCATCAAATAAGTGTTAGCAGCTGCAACAAGAGATGTATATTGATCTATTGAAACATCTGCTGCTACATTATCTTTAGGATTGAGAGGATCAGGAACATAAAGAGGATAGTACTTTAGCAGCATCTCACTTGTTAGTAAATCTACATCTTCCATTCGTTCTACATTTCTTTTAATATCAATAATAGTTCTTGGACTCCATTTACAGATTGCTTCTATAGCTTTTCTAAAAGTTTCATAAAAAATTATAAGAAGTTCACATAAATAGCCATTGAAACCGATAGCACCAATTTCAGTTCTATAAACTCCAATTGTCTTCAGAAATTTCTTTAAAAGTAGAATTTCCTTTCTGTTCTCCTCTTTCATATGAGTAATTATATATTGTGAATGCATGGGAATTAAATCAAAGATAGATTCAGCTTCTTCACCTGGTGAAACCTCAAATCCTACAAACAAGTTAATTAATTCACCTTCGATATTAACTCTCAGATAAGGCAATTTTCCAGTATGTTTTGTTACTTCTATTGGATTATTATTGGTTCTATCTTTCTTTAGTCTTTTTTCCAATGCATCTAAAATTTGATGAACCTTAGACTTATCTGATTTCTGCAAAATTAAAAGTAAATCAAAAGAATCATCCTCACTTAAGTAGGTTTTTCTTACAAATGAACCTTGATCTTCCACTCTAGCAATATATCCAAGGGCATTAACATCAAGCATTATCTTCTCTTTTAAAATAGAAAGAAGTTCTCTGATTTCTTCATGGTGTTCCCATTGAACTTGTATGATTTCTAGAACATTCTTTTCAATGCTTTCTGATGTTTCAGCTGGTTTTTCGTCACTCATTTTCTCACCTTTTTTGAGCTTTTACTTCATGTAGAGATGTATAAATAGGTCCTGTAGGGTATAGCTCTGATTTCTTAAGATTAATAGAGTCGATTTCTTCTTCGCCACAACTGAATTTAGAAAGGTTGTTTATAACTTTAATTAGTTCAGACTTATTTTTTATGGATTTTACTCTTGCTATAGTGAGATGAGGTTTAAAACCTCTAGAATCAACCTTAAAACCTGATTCTTTTAATTTAAATCTTAACTCTTTTTGGATATTTTGCAGTACTTCTAATTCTCCATCCATTTCACAGAAAATTACTCTAATATATTTTTCATTAGGTAATAATCCAGGTTGTTTTATCTCCAAACGGAATTTTGGGAATTTAATTTCATCCAAAATCTTTGATACAACTTGAATCTGCTCTTCAGTTATTTCTCCTAGAAATTCTAAAGTCAAGTGTAAGATTTTAGGATTAACCATCTTTAATTTAGCATCTATCTCTCCTAATTGGTGCTGGATTTTTCCTATATTATCGATAATGTTCTCATTATTAAAATCGATGGAAATGAATGTTCTTACCATTGTTATGAAAGGTTTTTTTGATATTTTATAAATATTTATTAGATTACTATTTCTTGACATTAACAACCTTTTTAACTACGAAGAATATTTCCCCTTTGAAACCCGATGAATGAATCCACAACTAGAGTACTTGGAGTAACTGGGATGCCAGGATCAGGCAAAAGTGAATTTGCTCTTTTTGCTGAAGAATTGGGTTATCACACCGTAGTTATGGGAGACGTTGTGCGAGCTAAGGTTATTGAAGAAGGTTTCGAACCTACTCCCGAAATGAGTAATAAATATATGCATAAGCTTCGTGAGGAAATGGGTGATGCAGCTATTGCTCATCTTACCTGTATTGCAATTGATAAATTAATTGCAGAAGGGAAACGAAAACTCATTATTGATGGTATCAGAAGCCAAGCAGAAGTTCTTCATTTTAAAGAACATATGCAAAACTCTTTTGTTATTATTGCAATACATGTTGATCCAGAATTGAGATTCAAACGTTTGAAAGTTAGAGGAAGGAAAGATGCACCAATCACTGAGGATGATTTCAAAAGACGCGATCAATCTGAATTAGATTTAGGTCTTGGTGAAACTATTGCATTCTCAAATTATATAATTCCAAATAACAAATCAATAAAAGATTTTAAAGAAAAAGCTCTTAGTTTGTTAAATGAATTAGAGAGAGGAAATATTTGAAACTTGAAATCAGTCTTAAAGTCCCATTATTTTCAACAGAAGACAAATCAAAAGTAGAATCATGTATAAAGAATCTATTGGATTTTCTTCCTGAGTTAAAAGAAGTTAATGAAAATGGAATCACCATACTTACTTCAGACAGAATTAAGATAGAGGCACTGAAACACTTTTATTTTCAAATTAGACAAAGTGAAATCTTAGATACAGTTAGGAGACAAGCTCATATAAATCCACAAACAAACCAGATAATTTTTATTATACACAAACAAGCTTTATTAATAGGTAAAATTGCTGTCGTATCTAAAGACACTACATCCCCTCTTGGTCATCTAGAACTGATCATAAATGCAGAAGATGCAAACAAGTTTCTAGATTGGTTTGCTCCACATACTGTAGAAGGAAAAATCCAAAATCCAAGTAAATTTAATTCAATTTTTAGTCTTTAGCTTTCAATTTTAGCTTTAAACCATCATAGGCTAAAATTGTATTTGCAAAAACCTTCTTGCTTTCACTTAAAGAGTGTTCTAAGTCTGAATGTAATTCCGATATGTGAGTTAAAACGAGTTTCTTTACTTTAGCTTTTTGTGCAACTGTAGCTGCATCTATACAAGTAGAGTGACTGTATTTGGCAGCTCTTTCCTTTTCTTCTGGAGGATAAGTAGCATCATGTATTAATAGATCTGCACTTTTTGAATTTTCAACCACATTATCATCAAACACAGTATCTCCGGTAACAACAATCTTCAATTTTTTTGGTTTGATTTTTTCAGTTACTTCAGTAGGTAAAATAGTTTTATTGTTCACTTCAATCTCATGCCCCTCTTGAAGCTGTTTCCATAAAGGACCTTTAGGGATACCTAAAGAATTTGCTTTTTCTGGATTGAATTTAAATTTCTTTGGTTTTGTCTCTATTACATAACCAATTCCTTCAATAGAATGTTTGATTGTAAAGGCTTTTACTGTTAAATCTTTATTATCAAGAACTAATCCACCTTGTGTTTCAAGTACAGAAATTTCAAATGCGGGTTTAAATCGATAAGCTAAGAATAAAATTGATAGAAATTGAGAAGTCCAAGTAGGACCGATTATAGTAATAGGTGAATTGATGTTAAAGAAATTTCTAGTAGTTAATAATCCCATCAATCCAAGAGTATGATCTGAGTGTAGATGAGTTAATAATATTGTTAATTTTCGAAGACTTATCTTATTCCTGAGCATCTCAATTTGAGTTCCTTCACCTGCATCTATAAGTAACAAATTTCCTCTATATTTAAGAGCTAAAGAGCTTTGTCTTCTATCTACTTGAGGAGGAGCAGAAGACGTACCCAAGAATGTTATAGTCATCTCATCAGACATCTTTACACCTCAAAACCATTATTCTTCGCGTGAGAGATTTATGAATCACACAATCTATT
This sequence comes from uncultured archaeon, assembly GCA_964549075.1. Classification (GTDB taxonomy): domain Archaea; phylum Asgardarchaeota; class Heimdallarchaeia; order Heimdallarchaeales; family Heimdallarchaeaceae; genus UBA460. The sequence goes on from CAZJUB010000001.1 coordinate 21,587, forward strand.
GTTTTTATCAATTTGAAATCTGTTTTTTCTACAATTTTTTCAGGTTCTACTACAGCAGGAGTACTAAACACTAAGTAACCATTATTTTTCAGAATTTTTAAAGAATCTTTTAGAAAATTATAAACCAAATCTGAAACATTTTCTCCATGAGTAGAAGATTGTGTTGCATAAGGAGGGTCAGTAGCTATCGCATCAATTACTTTAATTGCTGAACATCGCGAATCACCACGATAAATTGCAGTGTTGAAACTTCTATATTGAGATAAATTCTCTTTTGAACCTTGTACAGCAAATCTATCTATATCACTACCTATAGCATATGCTCCAATTTCCGAAGCTTCTAAAAGAAAACCTCCTCCTCCACAAAATGGATCAAAAAAAGTGTCTCCATTTTTAACACGAGAGAGATTAACAATAGCTCGTGCAAAATCTGTTTTCATCGCACCAGGTCTAAAATACGCTCTTTGTCCAGGTTCTCTGACAGCAAATTTCTTTCGATCTTGAGACCATAATTCCAAGCCTAAGAACAGTTGTTTCTTGAGTAAAATAGCTAAAAACAAATAATCTGGATCATCTAAATTTACTGTTAGTTGAGATTGCTCAAATTTCTTATAAACGAAAGATCCTATTATTTGTTCTAAATCAACGGTCTTGATATCAATCTCCTTTTTACCAATCCTACGGACTCTTACTGCAAAGCTCTTTTGAGCTTCAATTTCAAGATTATTCTGCTTAGCAGAAAAATTTACTTCTTTTTGGCTATACTCACCTATATCTATTAAATGAATCAAAGCATGTAAAAATGCACATCTTGCAGCAGCTTTAATTGGATCTTGATCAGTTTCAAAGATAATAATCCGATTTTTTTCTGTAACATTATGATATTCCACACCTTCTGCTTCTAGACAAGCATAAAATTCCTCAAATCCAAGAGGGATATGATGTCCACAGATAAAAGCAAGATATTTTGTCATAGAAATTTGTCCTTGATAAATCTACTAGCTGTAAAACAGATATCAATTTGGTTAATATCTGAACGTATTATTGTATTCGTTGATATTACTTCAGAAACCCCTATTTGCTTAAATTTAGAAAAAATCTCTGGTTTTGCTAGAGCATGAACTACAATAAAACTTAATCTCTTTGGTTTTCTACTTAAGATAAGTCTACTAGCTTCAAGTGCTGTTCCTCCTGATGTTATCACATCATCAATCAATATTATATTCTTATCTTCAAAGTTTGAACCATCATCCGTTATAATAATCTCATGTGTTTTTGGATCTCTATATTTGTCTAAACAAAAGTATGAAGTTCCTAATTCTTCTGAGAGACGTTTCAAATCACTATCTATTCCTTTATCTGGACCTACAAGTACAGTTTCTGCATCGATTTTTTCTCTCAAATATTCTTCAATTGATTCTAAAGCATTAATATCATATTTTTCCAATTCTGGCACTAAAGAGACAAAAGCTTCTCTATTATGTACATTAAAAGTAATTATTGAATCTACACCAGATTTATACAGCAATTCTAAAGTTATTCTATGTGCTATAACTTCTTTTTCTAGTCTTCTTCTATCCGCTCTAGCATAACAGAGATATGGAGCAAAGAGATAGACCTTAGAGGCCTTATATTCTTTTAATGTTGAAGCGATGAGCATAATCTCCAACAAACGTTTCTCTTGATAGGGGTAGGTATTTTCTATAATTAAGATGTCTTCATTTTCAACTTCTCCATCAATTCGAAGATAAGTTTCACCATCTGTAAAGAATTTGCTTTCTAAATTTAAAGATGGTAAGTCAAGTTTTTCAATCATTTTACTACTCAGTTCTTCAGAAGTTGGACCAGATAATATTTTCATTTCCATAAAAAAGTGTCAACATATAAATTAAAGCATTTTCATGTCATTGAATATTCATATTTTCCGCTTATTCTATCGAAATTTGACTAAAAACATATATTTATTAACGCAAGTGAACCTTTTCTAATGAAAATAACTTCAGCGATTATTTGTGATAATTATGGCCTCTGGAACACGTAGTGGTGGTAAGAAAAAAGCTAAAAATAAAGAAGAACCTCTATTAGATATAGACTTTAAAGATACAAGCGAAATCTCAGTACCACCTCGATTAATAGACCAAGTGATTGGGCAAGAACACGCCTCTGAAATTGTTAAAAAAGCAGCTCTACAGAGAAGACATGTTCTACTCATAGGGGAACCAGGGACAGGTAAAAGTATGCTTGGTCAAGCAATGGCTGAACTTCTTCCTAAAGAAGATTTAGTGGATGTTCTTTGTATAGCTAATCCAAAATATCCTAATCAACCCAGAATTGCTACTTTACCAGCAGGTCATGGTGCTAGGAAGGTTGAAATGGATGCTGAAGCTGCTAGAAAGAGTGGTAATAAGAGGTTCATTATATCTATCGCTATTCTATTAGCTATCATTGGTTATGCATTGATAGCAACAGCTGGTCACCCAGAACAACAACCTCAGACTCTTTTGATAGCTATGTTTGTAGGATTTTTCATATTCTTTATGCTTAACCAATCCAGATCTAGAACAGAATCAATGGTACCAAAACTTCTAGTGGATAATTCAAAGAAGGACAAAGCTCCATTCGAAGATGGCACTGGCAGTCATGCTGGAGCGCTATTAGGAGACGTTAGACACGATCCTTTTCAAAGTGGGGGATTAGGTACACCACCACATGAACGTGTTGAAAGTGGATTAATTCACAAAGCGCATTTAGGTGTTCTTTATTGTGATGAAATAGGAACACTTGAAATGAGAACGCAACAGAAGCTACTTTCAGCTATGCAAGATGGTAAACTTTCAATTACTGGGCAATCAGAATTAAGCAGTGGAGCCATGGTTCGTTCTGAACCTGTACCCTGTAGATTTGTGCTTGTTGCAGCAGGTAATATTGAAACTACTCGCAACATGCATCCAGCTTTAAGGTCAAGGATTCAAGGTTCAGGCTATGAAGTTTATATGAGAGATACTATGCCTGATTCTCCTGAAAATCGAAGAAAATTAGCAAGATTTTGTGCTCAAGAGATTTATAATGACAGGAAAATTCCTCATTTTTCTAAAGAAGCAGTTGAAGAAATCATTTTCGAAGCACAAAGACGTGCTGATAAAAAAGATCACCTAACTCTCAGGTTAAGAGAGCTCGGAGGTTTAATCAGAGCAGCAGGAGATTTAGCTAAAGAGCGAGGAGAGGAATTCGTATCAGCTGAAACTGTAAGACAATCTAAAGTTATTGCACGAACCTTAGAGAATCAAATGAGTGATTCTTATGCCGATGCAAGAAAATTGTACAAAATCTTCCAAACTCAAGATGCGATGGTAGGCAGAGTAAACGGATTGGCAGTTATCAACCAACGATCAGGGATTGTAATGCCAATAGAAGCAGAAGTAGTTCCTGCATTTTCTCGAAGAGAAGGTAAAATTATTGCAACTGGTCAGCTCAGGATAATCGCTAGAGAGGCCGTTCAAAATGTTTCAGCAATTGTAAAGAAATACGTCGGAAAGGACATCTCAGATTTTGATTATCATATACAATTTGTTGGAGCCTATGCTGGAGTAGAAGGTGATTCAGCCTCAGTCTCAATTGCTGTTGCTATAATTTCTGCGCTAGAAAAAGCACCTATTCGTCAAGACACTGCTATGACTGGTAGTTTAACAGTGAGAGGTATAGTTATTCCCATCGGTGGAGCTACTGCAAAAATTGAAGCAGCCGCTGCAGCTGGTATTAAAAGAGTCATTATTCCTGTTCAGAATATTGATGATGTTAAGCTTGAGGAAAGATATAGAGGTAAAGTAGAAATAATCCCAGTCTCTAATTTCCACGAAGTTCTAAGAGCTGCATTACCGAGTGAATATCACTCTATAGCTAAAAAGTTCGAGGATTTAGCAAATGAGAAATTAGTAGCTCCTTCTAAAAAGTCTAAATAAGATAATCTGATTCAAATGATACAGTATCAAAGGTGTTCATACAAATGACAACATCAGGTTTTTATCATTATTATTGTGGAATCACAGCTCAACCTAATGATGAAGAGCAATATGAAGACCTTGGGGAATTTGATCTCTATTTGAATCTTGTTCAACAAGACTTAGAGGAACAGGATCCAAAAAGGCAACCAAGATTTGAGACAGGATATTTTCAAGCAGAATGGATTGAAATTAGTTTTATTTTTCGAGCTTCATTCAGAGATGGAAACGAAGAAATATACAGATATATCGATCATGTATCAGAGACCTTAGAAAATCAACTTAATATCACTATTGTAGATTTTCAAGTCGAATCAATAATTTAGAATTTATTTGAAAACAATATTCAAATGATTCTCACATTTATTACAAGTACCAGTTAAGGAAATACGATGTAATTCTGTAGTTGTAGATGTTCTTTTTATCAAGAGAGAATTGCATTTAGGACAGTAGGTGTTATTTGCACGATGATCAGGGACATTATCAAGATAAACAAAGCTTAGACCAGCTTCTTTAGCTGCTTCATATGCTTCCTCTAACTCTTCTCTGGTTGTTGGATTTAGTTCTTTCAATCGGTGTGCAGGCAATAACCTTGCTAAATGCAGAGGTATATTTGGAGAAAGTTCTGTGATAATCCACTCTGCTAGTTTTCGTGCCTCTTCAGAACCGTTTCCTAGTCTTTTATGAATCACTAAATTGAGTTCAATGAGCTTATCTTTTTCATATATTAGCTTGATGATTTCTTTTATATGACTGAAACTTCCTCTCTGACAATTATCTTCGTATCCTTTGTCCGAAATTGATTTAACATCTAAAGTTACAGCATCTATGTATTCCAATATTTCTTCTACTGGTTCTTTATCAAAGTAACCATTTGTTCTAAGTAAAACTTTCAATCCTCTTTCTTGTGCTAATTTTGCTGAATCTCTTACCCATTCAAAAGAGATCAATGGTTCAGCTTCTCCAAAGCAAATCACTCTTGAACCCGATGCCATTCCAAACATTGCAACTTGATCTGGAGCCATTTTCTTACCTATAAATTGCTCAGGATCATGAAAGGCTTTTTCTGGCATAGGACAATAATCACAGTCTAAATTACAGTTATATGTAGAAAATGTTTGAGCTCTTGAATTTGGTAAAAAGTGATAAACATGTTGTTTTTCAATCATATCAATTTTCATATCTGTAGCACCATATGTTAGAGAATATAACTTACCGTCAATATTCTTTCGTGCTAAACATTTTCCTTTCTCTCCCACCAGTAAAGTACAATGGATTGGACATAATGTACACTTAACAACCTTGTTTTCTTCATCTATCAATTCAAAGTACTCTGCTTCATGTAATGTTTGTGACATCGGTTTCATGACAATCTTTGTAGTTCATTATTAAACTTTATTAAACCAACAATAAACTGTTCTTATAGATAATTGCAGAATATATCAAAATGATAAAATTCAGCAACTGAATTCTTGTAATTCGACGAAGTAATAACAACTAGAAAGCAAAAAGTATTTCTAATCTTAGACTTAATTTATATTAATGTATTCTCTTTTTCGTAGAGATGTTATGACAATTTGGCAACAAGTTGAGCTGCAAAATAGACTTGTACAATATCGAGAAATTTTCCAAGGTAAACGATTACCTAGATATAAACTTGCACGATTGTTTTATGTCTCTTTTGATAATTATGGAGATAAAAATGATTTAATGAGTATTCATGAACATTTTCATCCAAAATTTGTCAAATGGTTGAAAGAAAAACAAACCCAACCTATAGAAGAAATTGAACAAGAAGTATTTTCTAATATTACAGAAAAAGAAATTGAACAAAATAATTATCTAAAACTTAAATCTGAATTACTGAATAATATGCTCTCTGCTTGTGAATTCTGTGAAAATAAGTGTAAAACAAATCGATTTGAAGGGAAAGTTGGAAAATGTGGTGTAGATGGAGAAGCTTATGTCAGTTCAGCATTTATTCATATGGGAGAAGAAAGTCCCATAATTCCAAGTGGTACTATCTTCTTTTATGGTTGTACCATTAACTGCCAATTTTGTCAAAATTGGGATATTAGCCACACTTTTGACTTAGATAGGTTAAAAGGTAGAGGAACATCAGCAGTGCAGCTTGCTGCTATGTTTTATTCTTTAGTTAAACAAAATGCTAGGAATATTAATTTTGTTGGGGGAGAGCCTACACCAAATCTACATAGAATAGTTGAAGCACTTCTTATCAGTCAAGTGAATGTTCCAATGTTATGGAACAGCAACATGTATCTAACTGAAACAAGCATGAAAATAATCTCAGATTTGTTTGACATCTGGCTTCCAGATATGAAATATAGTAACAACGAGTGCTCTCTCAAATATTCAAAAGCTCCAACTTATTGGGAAACATTACAACGAAACATGAAAATGATAGAGAACAGAGGAAGTGGAGAATACATAATCCGTCATTTAGTAATGCCAGCTCATACTAAATGCTGTTCAATACCTCTTTTAGATTGGATTAATGAAAATTTAGAAACACCTCTAGTAAATATAATGTCACAATATCATCCTGATTACAGAGTTCTTCAAACAGATAAATTTCCAGAAATTGGAAGAAAAGTTACTACAGGTGAAATGCATGAAGTTAGAAGTCATGCAGACAAATTAGGATTATTTTGGAAAAGCGTTTCTTAATTGTTCTATTGAATACTCATGTCCCAAAGAAGTCTTTTAGTTGTGTTTCTCTCCCATGTATTCAAAGCACTTCTTGCTGCAATTGTTTCTGATAAGAACTTATGTTGAAAATCAGAGATGAAATCTATTAATTTATCAATTTCAGCTACTTTTTCTAATAAGGCTTCTGAAATATAAAATGTAATAGAAAAACCTGGCTCAGGTTCTTTTTGAACTATTCCAGTTGACTCATATAAAGCTAAACTTAGTCTTTTTAACAGCATATCATCAAAAGGATCTCTAAGTTCAAGAATTAGTGAAATCAAACTAGAATTTCTAGTTTTTTCTATAAATCCATTTTTCAAAGGGAATTGCTTTAAATCCATTTCTCTACAATCTTTACAAATAACGCAGGGATAGTTTATTTGTCTATGAGGACAGATATAGCGTTCAAGCTTTAAAGCTGCTCTAATTTTTTCTTTATCGTCCATAAATTCAGAAGAAGTAGAACTCATCACTTAACACAGAACGTGTTCGGTTTTTAATTTTTCTTTTGTCCTACTG
>CAZJUB010000001.1:28915-106609 GCA_964549075.1 uncultured archaeon
TATTTTTAATTTCACAACCAACATTTCTATTTCAGCTCTTGTTGTCCAGAGTGGTTCTTCAACATCTATTATAATTCTTTTCGAAATCTTCTCAACGATATCTTCTAAACTCTTGCTGATCTCTTTAATATTTTCCAGTAAATCGTCTTTTGTTGGCATAGAATTGGATGACATTTTATTTATCGAAACCTTTGTTCTTTAAAAAAATGGTGTTTAGAAACAAAGTTTAAAACAAAGAATTATTTATCAGATTTAATGTCCTTAAGGAACAGTTTCGGCTTAGATTTCTATTTTTCAGAAAATGAAATTTATCTAGATTCTGCCACTGCAGGTAAGATTCCTGTCTCTTCTCTTGAAAAAATGAATTCCTTCTACTCTGAGATGGGAGGAGGAGTAAATAGAGGAACACATAATAAATCAGTAACAGCTAATAAACTATTAGAGAATTCCCGCACTATCATTGCAGATGTTTTTTCAATAGAACCGACTTTTCTTTCTTTCCTTCCTTCAAGAGAAACAGCTACAATAAATTTTCTTATATCAGGTATTTTAGATAAGAATGACGAAATTATTGTCAGTTCGTTAGATGATCACTCAATTTTAGCTCCTGCCATAAAATTAAATTCTAAGATGCAGACTAATATCCAATTTTTATCTTTGGAAGAAGAGAGTGACTTAATAACTTCTATTACTGAGAAAAAAACCGAAAAAACAAAAGCTATTTTCTTATCATCAATGACATTAGGAATTGGAGTTAGAAGAGATTGGAAAGAGATAGTTAAAGTTTCAAAAGATCTAGATTTAATATTTGTTTTAGATATTAGCAACTCTGTTGGACATGAGAATTTTAATTTTAAGGAAACATCTCCTGATTTAGTAATCTCATCAGGAAATATTGGGGCTTTAGGACCTCCAGGAACAGCATTTCAAATCTTATCAAATCAAGTTAGCGAACTATTTGATCCTATTTTAGTTGGTGGTGGAGCGATCATATCTTTAAACAGATCAGGATACAGATTATCATCTAATACCACAAGATATGAACCTGGAACATTAAATATAGCTGGAATTGCAGCTTTAGCGAATAGTCTTCATTCTCTGAAAAATATTGGTTTCGAAAAAATATTAAATCACGAGAAAAAACTAAGAAAATCCTTAGTAGATGGTTTAAGGAAAATAAATGCAATCGATATTATTGAGGAACCAAACTTGAAATATGGTCCTGTTCTTTCTTTTAAAAGTGACACAATTGACTCCCACGATATTGCAATAATATTGGAAGATTTGGAAAATATTTATGTGAGGAGTGGAGCACTTTGTTCTCATTTAATGATGGATGAACTCAACCAAGAATCACTAGTACAAGTATCAACTCATCTTTATAATACTGACAAAGATATAGAGATATTTTTAGATACATTAGATTCTATTATGTCAGAAATTTGATAGTGGGTCTCTTTAGCTTCTTCCTGGCACCGCAAAAGCTTCACCAAATGCCTTTCGATCATTCCCAATCAATTATTCTTAATTAAATATAGAAAGCTTTTGTTTTATCTCAAGGAAGATTTTAATATAAATTAGAGAAAGAAAGAAAAGCAAATGTCATCAAACAAGCATTTTGGAATTGAATTCAATCTACAACCTAATCAAATTTACCTAGATTCAGCAACTGTTGGTAAGATGCCTCTTTCTTCTATAAGAATTATCTCTGAGTACTATCGTAAGGGGGGAGGTGTTCCTGTTCGTGGGATGCACACTGAAATTTTTCAAGCTAACAAAATCTTAGAAGAGAGAAGAAGAGAGTTATCAGAGTTCTTCAAAGTGGAACCAGTTCAAGTTTCTTTTTTTCCGTCTAAAGAGGTTGTTTTGACAAATGCAATATACTCTCTTCCAGACATGAGAAATAGAAGAATAGTTACAAGCGTTTTAGAAGAGCATTCTGTCATAGCTCCAGCAATTAAAATGCACAATGATAAAGGAACAAAAATTGACTATTTGAATTCACAAGATGAAGTTGATATGCTTGATAGAATCACTGAGAAGTTGAAGTCAAAAGAAGACATTCTCCTGCTTTCTTCTTTAACTCCAACTAATGGCGTTAAACGTGATTGGTCTCAAATTACTAAAATATGTAAAGATATAGAAGCAACATTCATTTTAGATATCAGCCATGCAATCGGACATAAAGAAATCATGTTTAATGAAATTATGCCAGATATAGTAATTTCATCGGGATGTATTGGGGCCTTAGGACCTCCAGGTACAGCATTTCAGATAACTACTGAAGAAATATATAAAGAGATGGATCCCTTAATTGTTGGTGGAGGTTCTATTATCACTTTAGATGAAAAATACTATTTATTAAATTCATCAGGATCCAAATTTGAGACAGGAATACTAAATTGTGCAAATATCTCAGCTATGGTCAACAGCTTAAATGTTTTATCAAAAGTAGGATTATCGAAAATTGAACAACATGAAAGAAAATTAAGATCGATTCTTAGTAGAGGTTTGTCAGATTTTGAAGTTTTAGAAATTAATACAATTAATAATGCTGAATACGGACCTATTATCTCAATTGGAAGCGAGATAATTGAAGCTCATGATTTTGCGTTGATCTTGGAAGATCTTAAAAATATTCAGGTACGAAGCGGAGCTTTATGTTCGCATTTGTTTATGTATGAGTTAAAGTTCTCAGATATAGTTAGGATATCAACACATCTTTATAACACTGAAGAAGAGATTAAAATATTCTTGGAAACAATTGCAGTAATACTTAATCAGATGAGTTAGACATTTGAGTAAGTTGTTCTCGATAAGAAAGAAAAAATTAAAAGGTAATCTCACAAAATAATTATAGCACACATAGTCTAGAGGTAGGACTGAGCCCTCCCACGGCTCGAACCCGGGTTCGAATCCCGGTGTGTGCACCAAACTTTTTTTTACTAAAAAAATAAAACCGAGTTTTCTTGACACAAAGCGTTAATTTTTAAAACATGAACCCCTATTTTGATTTAAGAGAAGGTGAATTTAACTGGCAAGATGTCCTGATTGCGGTGGAGAAGTCAAATATAAAGCCCCGTTTATGGTCTGTCTAGATTGTGGTTTATCGATGAAAAGATGGGATTTTGATGAACAAAGCAAGAAAATCAAGGCAGAATTCAAGAAAGAAATGGGAGAATCTGACGAAGAAACCGAAAGAAAAGAACGAGAAAAGAAACGTGCCTATCATGATTGGATCATGAAAAAGGAGAGCTAACAATGACGATAATAGCTCAACATCTAACTTGTGATTTTAAAGATAGATGTAAATCCTGTAGGAAATACTTATGGCCACCTAAACAAAAAGGAAGATATTTCTATTGTACTGACTGTAATTCTGCTATTCTTTGCGATAGAGGTCTTATACAGAATTTTACAACTGATAAAGATGGGATAATACAAAAAAAGAATTTATGTATGAAATGCAATAATGATGTAATAGAAAGAATGTGGCCAGAAGACACTTTTGAAATAGAATAAAAAAAGGAATTATCCTATTGGATTATAACATATAATCCAGGATCATCCATTATGTAAATTAATTCTTCGGGATTTTCTGCCATGTAATTAGTTATCTCTCTTCTCAGTGCATCAACAGGAGATTCATTTGGTTCTTTAATTGGAGTTACTCTGTAGTATTTACGCAGTTGATCTGCATCCCAATCAGAAACAATTTTCAAATTACCTTCACCTATTGATTTGACAATTCGCATTGTATCGACTGGTTTTTGGTTACCAATTTTGAAAGTTTTAGTTGTACAATAATTGTCAAGAATATATTCAAGACCTTCTTGAAGAGGCATAGCACCAGTCTCTTTCATAACTTGTTCATAATTATCGTTACCCACACCATCAGGTAAAGGAGCAACTGCAATAATTATTCCTGTTCCATCCTGTTTAACTGCGTTCCAAGCTGCATGAATTCCCTTTCCTGCTTGATACAGATTAATTCCCCAACTTTGCATTCCACTTACTACTATTCCTCCAGCTTTAGGAAGTCTAACAGTTCTCATATCGACAATGTGTCTTTTAGCTTCATTATGTAATTCTACGAGGTCACCGGCACTTATATGAACAATTTTTCCTTCGGTTACTATAGTGTCAATTCCAAAAATAGTAATTTTGGTTTTTAGAATATTTACCATATTTTTGATATCAGTTATTACTGGATTTTCTTTTGTCCCCCCTAGTTTACAACCAGGAACAAAACCAAGCTCTCTATCAAACATTTTAGGATGATTTTGCCTAACAGTTTTTCTACTAGCGATTCCAGGACAGATTTCCTTAATTGTACCTGCAACTCCAGCAAAGTAATGTAATTCACTATCAGTCATTGGTATTAATATAGATGCTTCAAAAGCTAATTTATCAAATTCCATAGGAGTTCCAACGTCACTTTCGCCGATATAAACACCTTCTTCATCACAATTATGTGCAACAATCTGTGATTTGTATTCTTCATAAATTTGATTGCCAACAATTTTAGTATACTCTGTTTCTTTTGGTAATCGATGAGTACCTGTAGCTATTAAAATTCTAATATCTTCTTTTTTAACATTTAAAGAAAGAACTTTTTTCAGCATTAAAGGTAATATTATTTTTGTATGAATATTGGGTCTAGTATAATCATCTACAACAAAAACTATAGGTTTTCCATGTTGATATTTTTGCTCAACGAGTTTATCAAAAGAGACTTTATAGCCAAATGGATCAGCTAATTTTCTCATTAAAGCTTCTTCTAATGTTCCCTCAAACATAGGATTTTTTGAAAATTCTGGAGGGTGTAAAAATATTGTATTGTTTTTATATTTAGCTGGGACAAAATGATTAATCATTTCTGATCCCCAAGATATAGGTGTATCTAAATATTCTGTCATGAGCTTACCAAAGGTAAATGCTTTATAAAACATATCTTTTTAACAAAAATATATACTCATCAATTACTTTTTAATAGTTCAAACTTTCAGATGCTTCATGACACTTCATGAGATTGCTCTTCACCCTTCTAGAAAAGTAAATATTCGAGTCATGGTGATTTCCAATCTTATTTTAGGTCTATTCTCTGGCTTCTACAATGTTATATTGCAACCTTTTATTGTTAAAATAATAGAAGCATCTGGTAAATATCAAAGTCCCGAAGAAGCACTTGGAATTATAATGACAATAGCTTCTTTAATCCAAGTTGTTCCGATGATTTTTGGAGCAAAAATAAGTGATAAAATTGGTCGTAAAAGAGTGATAGTTGGCAGTATGCTTTTTGTTCCTATAGCAATGATATTATTAGGAATATCAGGCATTCTACCTGTAAACCAACCAATTTCCTTCTACTCTTTTTCAGATGGTTTTCTTCTTAAGATAACTGATTACCCAAAATTCATTAGACAAGGTATTCCAATTACCTACTCTTTAGCTGTGGCTTTTCTTGGTATGAGTTTTGTTTCTTTAGGATTTGGATTTGGTGATCCAGCGATAAGTGCATTAACTGCTGAGAGTGCTGAAAAGAAGAAAACAGCTTCTTCTTTTAGTTTAATCAGTATGGCTGCTTATGCTACAGGATTGATAGGTCCTCTTCTAATTAGAATTTTTACCAATAAAATTGATATTTGGGTATATTTCTTTGTTCTAGCTGGTTTTAGATTTATTCTATGTATTTATCAACTTTTTTCGTTAAAAGAACCACATATAGTGAAGGATTTTCATCCAGGTTTTTTTGTCCAATTTCTTCAGTCCCTAAAAGCTATCTATCAAATGTTTATTCAAATGTTTAAAACTATCTTTCTTTATCTCTCTATCCCGTATTTCTTAATACTGAGAAGGAATAAAGAGAAGCAGAAAGGGACATATTATAGGGATATTGAGATGAATCTCATTCTTTTGAAGGAAATTTTTCATAACCCAGGAGTTCCATATGCTATTGCGTTTTTCATTTTAGATGCTTTGACTTGGGGATTGAGTTTGAGTATTTTTTGGGGTAGTTTAGTCACTCAATATGATTTTAATGAAGGAAATATTGCTATAATTCAGTTAGTTTTCAATTTGAGCACATTAGTCTTTTTCATTCCTATTACTAGAATATCAGATAAGCTCTCAAAAGTTCAACTTCTTCTTTTGAGTGAACTCTCCGGAGGACTGTTCTTCGCTGCTAATATTATTGCTTTCTTCACACTACCTCAATATAGATTATATATTATTATAATAGGATGGATTGGATTAGGAGCAAGTGTTGCTTTCTGGATACCTGGTATTTTGTCAATTCTAACAAATTTCGATAAAAATCGTAGAGCTGAAGCATATGGCTTAGTCCAAGGATTACATAGCTTAGGATTTCTCCCAACTTCAGCTCTTGCAGGTTTGATAATTGCAAGAGTAAATTTTCTTGCAGTTTTCATCATAAGCTTAATTCTATTTCCATTTAATCTTCTTATGGCTTGGAAATTTCCATTAAAAGAAGAAAAATCAGATAAAATAATCGATGGGTAATCTATTTCTTAAAATGGTCGTTTTTCAAGTTTCAAATTAAGAATATCTGATATTTCATCACTGATTTCATCTAAAAGAAGTCTTATTTGTTCTTCATACGCAGGTTTAAAGAAGAAATAACCAACTAACCAAAAATCGCTTTTATTATTTACTAACTGTCTGAGATACCAACCTTCACTTATTCCTAATGAGTCAATTTGCATACTTACCAATCGACTTCTTTCCTTTTCAGTAATTGAAGACTTAACAAAAATATTACTATCTATTGAAAAAGCTGTAAGTAGCTCAGAAAATAGAATTAGACTATTTTTTTCTCTCAATTCATGTTTATCAATCAGACTCAAAACTTTTCCTTGATCTATATCTCCAATAAACAAATCAGCCACAAAGAGTTTTTCATCCTCTTCTAAATATCTGATTTTTCTTAAAATTTGCTCTAAAAATTCTTTCTTCACATCATTTATTGGGAAAGTTTGCGTATAACGAGCTATATCTTGCACTCTAAATGCGATATCAGGAGGAGGATTATATGTTTCATATGATATAAAGGGAGATAATATCTCAAAAATTGCTTGTCCTTTAAGTTCAAGATAGGAATTGTTATCATAAAGATCGGTAAAGAAAACAAATCTTAGAGGATTATTTTCGCCAAGAGGAGAGTAAAGATATATTTTGATATCTTCAAGTGCTGCATTAACTAAAGATCTTTCACTGCCAGTACACTCACCTACAAAATTATTCAAAGCACTTATCATTGGCCAGATTAGCTCTTCGCTTATTTGTATTGTATTATCATCATAAATTGTCCTTCCCAAACCTGTTTCCATATCCATAAAAGCTGTGAGATGTATCATCAGATATCGAATTCCTATTTAGAATAAAAACATTGCTTCTTATCGTATTGAAACCATAAGCTTATTAATAAAGCATTAAAACTTTAATAAAAACGCTGATGATACTATGCAACTCGAGAGGTCTGCTGGAATTGTTATATATAATTCAGGTCATTACCTCCTTCTAAATTATGGCCGTAGTCGTATAACAGAAAATCGTTGGGGACTAACTAAAGGCCGTATAGAAGAAAATGAAACAGTTATGCAAGCAGCTTTAAGAGAAGCTTACGAAGAAACTGGAATCAAAGAAATATCTATTTTAGAAGAATTTGAACACAAAATAACGTACTATTTTTCAAGAGGAGCCCAAAGAATCAAAAAAACAGTCGTCTATTTAATAGGTATATCTCCCATTAAAGAAGTGATAATATCAGAAGAGCATATAGGTTTTCACTGGGCTAAATATGAAGAAGCTTTAAAAATGCTCACTTTTGAGAATACACGAAAAGTTATAAGAGCAGCAGAAAGGTATTTACGCGAAAACGAATTGGCTAAAGAACCTTCAGAGGAGAAATAATTGGCACTTTTAGGAGAAGATATTGCACCAAAAGCTCCCATTATAAAAAAACCAAAAACCTTGAATCCTTTGGGAGCGGTAGTTTATGCGTTTTTACTTGGGTTAGGACATACCTACGTTTACTCAAGTTTAGTCAAATTAAGGTATTATCGATATTTTAGCATTTTTGGATTTTTACTAATAGGATTGTCAATATTTGTGATTATAGTTGTCATTTCATTGACAGCAAAGTCAATTCTCTTCACTTTAAAAATCGAAAGAAACAAAACTCTTGCTGCTCAGACTATTCTGCAAATACTGCTATTTTATTTAGGTTTTACACCCATTTATGGTTTTAGTATTGCATATTTTGAAAAAACAATTGAATTCTGGGAGATATTTATTAATATAATAGTCATTGCAGTATTGTTTGCTTTAGCTTTATTTGCGAACATAATTCTTATCCAGAAAGAAAATCCAAGTTTAGGTCATCTTAAAAAACCACTGTATCAACCGAAAAAGCTAATACTTATAGGAATTGGAATTATAATTTCCTCAATAAGCACTGCAATTATTTTCCTTTTTTAATCTCATCATTGTACTATATGAAATCCTTCAGAGGTGATTTCTTCTCTGAGTTGTTGAAAGGTTTTTAATGCTTCATCAAAATCGACTTTATTAGAAACTGTTTCTACACCTTTTAATGTGGAACCTTTGAATTTCCATAGTTCGACACTATAAACATAAGTATCTGGTTCAGGAATATGAAGTCCACTTCTATCATAAACATATCCTGACCTTTGTCCAAAAGAGAGCATCAGAATAAACCAATAGTCTGGCCTTGGATCGTCATTTTCTGATGGTTTTTCTAAAGTTATTGTCTCCTCGACTGTCCCACTCTTTGTGTCTGCAGATAATTTGAGTTTTTGCAAGTTCTTGTACACATCAGGTGATAATCTTTTTGCTGACATATATCAATCAACAGTATAAACATACACTAATCAGTTAAAAATTTAACTCTTAATTTTAACGAATTTATATATAAAAAACTGGTTTCTTTAGCAAGTACAATCAAAAAATAACCTCTGTTATTTAAAAAGACTTTAAATAATACAGCAAAGATATCATAGTATATACAGCTCATCTCAAGTGTGATACAGGGATGCCTACAGAATCTTATTCACTCAAATGTGTTATAATCGACATCGATTTCTTTATTCAGAAGAAGGAAAAACAGAATGAGGAGCCTGTAATAAGAATCAGAGGAAAAACTGCAGAAAATAAGCTTATAATAATACATGTTTGTGGTTTTTACCCTTATTTCTATATTGATGATGTACCCGAAACCACAGATGCTATTCAGAGTCTATTGTATACTGAGAAAGAATTTGGGGATTGGATAAAAGATCATTATTCTTTAACAAAAAACAAATATTACCAAAATAGACCAATTTATCTCCAAAAAATCCTTGGTAGAAATCCTTGGAGAATCCTAAGATATAGTAAGATACTCAGAGAAATCAACATAAAGAGCTATGAAAACGATATTTCTTATGTTTCAAGATTCTTGATAGATAACAACATTAAAGGATTGAATTGGATAGAAGTTTCAAACTTTAGAGAAGTTTCTGATGGAGAGGATTTTAAGCTAGTCGAAACAAATGTTGAAAATGTAAAACTAATTGATGATGTAATAGATTTTCCCATAAATATTTTGTCTTTAAGTTTAGTTATAAATTCTATAACAATAGAAGGCAAGAAGATAAAGAATTTTTCAAGTGTTTTTGAAGATAAAGAGAACAGAATTATCTGTGCTAGCATTACATGGGGAACATCGGATAAAGAGACTAAAAACAAGAACTTTATCCTAGAAAAAGATGATGATTTTTATGAGAAAAAATTAATCTCAGAGTTAATAAACGAGATTCATAAGATATCGCCCGAAGTTATAGTTACATTCAATGGAAATCAAGTGACACTTCCTTATCTCTTAGCTAGAATGGAAAGATTAGGATTGGACTCTGAGATTCTAAGTCCTTATCAAGATGTAAGAATAAAAGAACCAATTGGTTATCTTGGTTATCGAATACCTGGTTATATCACATATGATTTAGTCAAAAGTACAAGATGGTTAAGTACAAGAACTGGAAAAAAAAGTCTTTCAGATTTTTCAAAAGAACTCCTAGATATCGAAAGAGGTGGGGGATATGCACAAGTTAATGAATTGTGGTATAATCTTGTGATAAAAAGAGAAAATAAACAAGTTAGACAATTAAAAACGCTATGTAAAAAAGATGCAAATATAATACATTCACTCTTTTTTGAGATGGGTATGGAAGAATGGTTAGAAGTCATAAAATTAGTGGGAATTCGGCCATCTGAAGGAATCTACTCTACTCCAAGACATTTAGGAGAATTTCAACTTTTTAGAGTTTTGTATCATAAAAATACTCTAATTCCTCCAGAACCTACAAGAAAAGAATTAGCTTATCGGAAAAGTACACGATCATTAGCTATTGGTGGATTTGTTCTTGTTCCAAAAGGAACACTTCATGAAGCGGTTCTGATTGCAGATTTTCGTTCTATGTTCCCTTCAATCATGGTTGCATTCAATATTGGAGGCGAAGCGTATAATGGTTCTGTTGCACTTCCAGAAAAGAAGTTTCGAGAGAAACCTGATACTGGTTTAAGAATAATGATGAAGGGATTATTAGAAGAAAGAAAAAAAATCAAAAAACAAATTTATGATTTGGAGACTTATCTTCGTACATTTGAAGATTCAAAGAAAAAAGAGAACTTAATTGTAAAATTACATAAACTAAAAACTAAATCAAGTGCTCTTAAAGTTACAGCAAATTCTCTTTATGGGAGTCATAATTATGTTGGAAGTCGGTTTTATGATACTGAGATATCAAATGCTATAACAAGTATTGCTAAGGATTATATCAAGAGAGTAGACAAATGGACACAGGAGTTCTCTGATGGCAAATGTCAAGCGATTTATGGTGATACAGACAGTATATTCATCAAATTAGCGAATAAGAACAAAGTATTTGATACTGCAGAGAAAGTAAAAAATGGTAAACCTTTTTCGATGGAAGAAGTACCTGAAGTTACAGAACTTTTAGATTATTTTGAGTCTAAATTACCTAAAGAAATGGAGCTAGAATTTGTAGATTTAGCGACAAGAATCATTTTTGCTCCTGAAACAAAGAAGCGTTATAGTTACATTAGTACAGTGACTGGAGAGTTAACAATTGTTGGATTTGAAGCAATTAGAAGTGATACATCTCCTTTTGCAAGAGATGTACAAATAGAAGCTCTCCAGTGTGTTCTAGAAGATGGTAATGTCGAGAAGGCAAGAAGAAGAGTTATTGACTTGTGTTTAGAGTTTAAACAAACTACTGGGCAAGACTTACTCGATAAAACAACTATCTTAGGACCAATCAGAAGAAATCCAAAAAATTACAAATCAAAGACTCCAGCTGTTGGAGCACTTGAGGATTTTGCAATTAGAATGGATTTGAACATCAATGAAATTTGGAAAGAATACGAACGATTCCCTTTTGTAATAATGGAAGGCAATTCTGCAATTTATAAGCGTGCTAAACACCCTTCTTTAGCAGATCCTACAAAAATTGATAAAAAACAGTATTTAGAAGAAGCTCTAAGAGACGTGCAAAGATTAGGAGTCAGAGTGGAACTAAAAGATCTACAAACTTCTAGCCAAAAAACGCTAGATTTCTCTCTATCACAGGTGAATGGGAGAAAAAACGAAGAAACATTATAATTCGTTTAATTCTTCATATAAAAGTGAGAGTAAATCACCAGTTTTCTCTCGAGATTTTTCATCTTCGGACATTTTTTTAACTGCATTCAAAACAGAAAGATTAGAAAAAAATACAATTAAATTCCAAAGTTTTTCATCAATCTCAAGCCCATATTCTTCTTTCAGAGAATTCATAGATTCATGAGTAAAATCTATCATGTTTTTAACTACTGAAGTTAGGAGCTCGATTTTAAATTCGTTCACATCTGTAAATACTTTGCTTGCCATTTTTCTAACAATTCGTTGAATAGGACGTTCAGATAAAGGTACTCTAGATTGAAGTTCAGTAGGTTCTATCTCATCAAGAGGAGCCCAAAAGATCAAATTTATAGCATCAGGTTGATAGCTTGCTCGATAATATTTAATTGTTTTAGCCATGTTTTTTATGTTCTCTTCTCTGACAACATAGATTAATTTGGATTTTTCTAAGATTTGGAGATGATGATAAACAGCTTGAGGAGTACTATTAATTTTTTCAGCGATTTCTGATAGATTAAGCTCTTCTTCTGAAAGATGCTGCAAAATAGCTAGTCTCTTACTTGAGCCTAAAGCTTTAGAAACGTTAACAGTTTCCCCTTTTTTCAATTTAATAATATTGAAATCTTTTAAGATAGTGTTTTTAGAAGGTATATTATTACTCATTAGCTATTTTACCACTTAAAAACGTTTTTTCTACTTTTTTTATCTTGTGGTAGGAGTTATCTAACTTTGAGTAACTATAGTATATAAAAAATAGAAAAAAAGTAAATTATTGGATTTTTTATTGTATTTCAATTGATTCTTTTTGTTTAAAAGGATCTTCGCCAATAATTGGAACATGAACTACTAATAAACCTTCATCATAATGAGCTACAGTTGCATCAGGATCTGCTTCCATCAGGAATGGATACTCATTTATGTACTCAACATATTGATCTCGTTTTGCAGTTAAGCGTAATCCGTTTTTAACCACCTTAATTGAGATATTTTCTTTTTTAACTCCAGGTAACTCATAAATTAATTTATATTCTCCTTCTGCATCTGAACAACCTTCTTCATGTTCATCTGTTTTAGTTCCACAATCACATCCACAATGAACATGTGGATTAATCCAAAATCTACGTGTTTTAATTTCCTTAGCTTTATCTTTTGCCATTTTAAATCCTCTAAAAATTGTTTTCTTCAAAATGAATTTGTCTAAGTGTAAATAGATGACTTTCTCCTTTTAAGACTAAGCATTCAACAAAAATTTATTTTATTCTAAACAAAACGATTTTTTTGTTCAAGCCGGTTATCGACATATTTATAGTTAAATATACTACTTTCTACTTGCATATCAGTATATGATTTGTTAAGTGATTCATTTGACATTATTTGAAGCAGAATATTACGAAAAACGAGAGGGAAAAACAGTACGGTGTATGTTGTGTCCAAGATATTGTGTAATAAAAACAAATAGCTTAGGGGATTGTGGAGCTAGAAAAAACATTGATGGAGTTCTTTATGCTTTGGGATACAATCTTTTTACGTCAGTACATGCTGATCCAATAGAAAAAAAACCAATTTTTCATTATAAACCTGGAACAAACACAATGAGTTTTGGTACTGCTGGTTGTAACTTACATTGTGCTTATTGCCAGAATTGGAGTATAAGTCAAATAACTGCTGAAAGTAATAATCTCATTACAGTAACGCCAATAAACGCAATAGAGATTACTAAAAAAAACAGTTGTGATACAATAGCTTACACATATAATGAACCACTTATTAACTTTGAATGGATTAGAGACACTGGGGAATTAGCTCACAAGAACGGTTTTGGCAATATATTAGTCTCAAACGGTTTAATTAATGAAAAGCCTTTAGAAGAACTCTTACCAATAATAGATGCTGCTAATATTGACATCAAAGCGTATACACAACGATTTTATAAGGATGTAACTGGATTTCCGGGTCTTGAAATAATAAAAAAGAACGTTATAACTATGTTTGAAGCTGGAACTCATGTTGAACTTACAATGCTTCTAATACCTTCTCTTAATGATAATCCTGAAGAGATAAAATCTTTTGCAGAATGGGTTAAAGACAATCTCAATACAAAAGTTCCTGTTCATTTTAGCAGGTTTTATCCACACTACAAACTTCAACACATTCCTCCTACTCCTGTAGAAACTATTCTTAATGCAAAGAAAATTGCTGAGGAAATTGGTATACAATATGTCTATACAGGTAACTTACCTTATTCAGAGATTAATACAACATTTTGTCAACATTGTAAATCAACTCTAGTTGAACGAGTTTATTATAATGTAAAAATCAAACAGTTAGGTAAAGATGGTAAATGCAGAAAATGTGGTGAACCATCAGATATTCGAGTGTAATTAAACACTTTATTGTTGTCGTATAACTACCCTTATATGGCAATAGAAAAACGAAGAAACGTATGTTAGACACCTTAGAAGAAATTATAAATAAGATTCAACTTTCTAATAGAGATTTTCTCGATATTCGTTATGGTTATGCAATGGGAGAATCTTTTACAGTAAGAAATGGAAGGTTTGATAGTGTAAGTAATCAAACAACAGGAGGGATAGCTGTAAGAGCTTTAATTGACAATTTCTGGGGTTTTACAACAATTGTGAAAACGGATAGAGAATCTATCCTCAAAGCTGTTAATAAAGCAATGAAAATGGCTCGTGCAGGATCCAAATATACAAAACAAGAAAGAATTATTGGTGACGATTGGGTTTTTGAGGGAAGTGGTTCGACAAAAATCGAAATTGATCCACGTGAGATAGACAAAGAAACAAAGTTCGATAAGATAGTACAGACAGAAAAAACTGCACGAGAATATTCAGATTCGATAGTAGAAGCTTCCTCATCTTATCAAGAATCGCATAGCAAAGAAATCATTGTAAATAATAAAGGAACTAAAGTTAGCAATGAGACACATGTTATAAGATTAATTAAAAACATTGTTGGGAGACAAGGAGTAAAAATGCAAAATGTATTCGATTCCACTGGAGGAGCTGGTGGATGGGAACTAGTTGAAAAATGGGACCCTGAGAAAGAAGGATTAAAATCTGCAATTTTAGTTGAAAAATTGTTGATGGCTAGAGAACCACCTTCAGGAAAGATGAACATCATAATGGATCCATCATTAACAGGAGTTTTTATCCATGAAGCTTTTGGTCACGCTTGTGAAGCTGATGGGATTATTGCTAAGAACTCGATTCTAGAAGGAAAGATGAACAAACAAGTAGGTGTTGAAGGGATAAATGTATATGATGATCCTACTATTCCTAACTTAAGAGGATCCTTTGAATATGATTCAGAAGGTACAAAAGCACGAAAAAGAACCTTAGTTGAGAATGGGATTTTAAAAGAATATTTCCACACCTTAGAAACAGCAACAGCATTAGGAATGGAGCCTAATGGATCTGGAAGAGCAATGAATTTCAATGTAGCTCCTCAAGCTCGAATGGGAAATACCTATGTAGATAATGGAGATATGACCTTAGATGAGATCGCAGAAATTACTAAAAATGGCGTTTATCTCAAAGATTCTTATGGTGGATATGTTGTTCCAGCTAAAGGACAATTTTATTTCACATGTCAATTAGGTTATTTTATTGAAAATGGAGAGATCTCTGATATGATGGGTAACGTAGGAATGTCAGGTATGACACTTGAGGTCTTACAGAACACTTATGCTATAGGAAAAGAGTGGGAACCAGCCTTTGAAGGTACTTGTGGGAAAGGAGGACAATGGGTACCTGTAATTGGTGGAGGGCCAAATTTAGGTGTTTCAGATTTAGTAGTTGGAGGTACAAATTGATGTCATTTGATGATAATCTTCACGAGTTAGCAGAATTTGTAGTAAATCATGGTTTATCCTTAGGTGCAGATCAAGTAGAAGCTTACACACTTTATGGTTCAGCAAAAAGCGTTCAAGTAGAAAGAGGAGCTATAAGAAGATTTACAGATATCAGTAATTCCGGTTTAGGTATACGAATAATTAAAAATAAGTCTCTTGGGATGGCTTCTACTACTATTTTTACGAGAGAAAGTATTGAGAATTGTGTAAAAGACGCTTATGAACTAGCTCAAGTTAGCCCTCCTGATCCAAACTTTAATTCATTACCATTTGATGATAAACCATCACCTGATATTCTAGATAGATTTGATCAAGCAGTCGTTGATATTGATGTTGAAGAATTTACAGAAATGATACTACAATCTATCCAACAAGCTCAAATTACAGATGATGCAATAATAAGCGGGAATTTTACCACAGGTTATGGAAAGAGATTTATTATTAATTCTCAGGGAATTGATAGAACCTCAACACAATCATCAGTAGGTGGTTATTTAGGTGTAAAAATAGAGGAAGGCGATGACATTGGTAATGCGTATTATTATGATGCATCTACTGTACTTTCCAAATTTAAGTATGAAGAAATTGGAAAAGTCGCAGGAGAAAGAGCTAAAAAAATGCTTGGATCTAAAAAAATAGATACAGCTATTCTTCCAGTTTTACTTGATCCTGATAGTACATATGGTACAATCGAGCCAATACTTGCGAATGGGATTAATGCCTTTAGTGTTTTCAATAAAACAGCATTCTTTGTAGATAAAATTGGTGATAAGATTGCTGATGATAAACTAAACATTTCTGATGATCCTTTCTATCCTGGTGGAACAGATTCAGCACCATTTGATGATGAAGGCGTTGTACCTCAAAAACTAAAATTAGTCGAAAATGGCATTCTCCAAACATATATCACAGACTCTTATACAGCTCCATTAGTAGGTTTAGAAAATACTGGTCATGCTTCAAGAAGTTCTTTTTCGTCTGGACCAAGACCTGCACCATATACACTCAATATAGCACCTGGTGAGATTTCTAAAGATAATTTGCTAGAAGAATTAAAAGAAGGTATTCTTTTGATAGGATCTCCGATAGGTTCTAGAGGAAGTAATCCTCAGATTTCTGCACAGATTAATCAAGGATTTTTTGTGAAAAATGGTGAAATACTGTATCCTGTGAAAAATACTGTTATTGGAAGCACAGTATTTGACATCTATAATAAGATAGAAAATCTGAGTAAAGAAACTGAAAATCGCAATGGTCATCAAGCACCTTGGATGTTACTCAAAGACTTAAAAATAAGTGGAGGTAAATAACCTCTTTTTCTCTTTTTCTTCCGGAAAAGTATTTAATCATAACAAATTAAAGAGGATATAATGTCAAAAGTAAACCTATCTACAATCGCAAATATTCTCTCAATAGGCGTTAATGCTTTACTTATTATACTTAAACTACTAATAGGTTTTATCTTTGGTTCAATAAGTCTTATAGCTGATGGTTTTGATTCTGTTCTGGATATTGTATCTGCAACCGTAGCTGGAATAGGTGAGAGAATTAGTAGAAAACCACCAGATGAAGATCATCCTTTTGGGCATCAAAAATTTCAACAAATATCTAGTTTGGTAATAGTATTTACTATGGTTGTATCATCCTATTTTATAGCAGAAGAATCGATTAAGCGTTTAATAAGTGCAATTCCTTACAAATTAGAGATATGGATATTGATAGCTGCAATAATATCATTAGTAGCGAAATTAAGCATCTCATTGGCTTTATTAAAGATTGGTAAAAGGATACAATCACCAGTCTATGTTGCAAATGCAAAAAACTACAGAACAGATGCTATAGCTTCAGTTTTTGTTATTATTGCTTATATTGGTACTCAATTTGATGTTTGGTGGTTAGATCCAGCATGTGCATTTGTTATAGTAGCCCTGATTCTTTATACAGGATATGAAATTTCAAAAATGTCTTTACCTGAATTATTAGATAAAGGACCTTCAGAAGAGGTAAAAGAAGAACTCAGACAAATTGTACTCTCTTTTCCAGAAGTGAAAGAAGTTCATATAATCCGATTACGTTCGGTATTAGGTATGTTTACTGGTGATTTCCATATTTTGGTAGAACCTAGATTATCAATTCGTAAAGCTCATGAAATATCTGAAAAGGTAAAAACAAAACTTGAGTCTAGTGGCCAGTTCAGAGATCTTGTAATACATATCGAACCTTTTACTCCAGAAGAACTAATGGAAGCAGATTAATTTTCTGATAAGGATCTTTTCTTTCTTTTCCAAGCAGTTAATATAAAACCAAGCTCTCCGCTATGTTGATTAAGATGAAAGATGTATTCATATAACCAATCTTCCACAGAGATAGTATAATCTTTGTAATTTCTCATTTCCTCCAACTGACTATCATCTAGTTTGGAGAGGTTATCTTCTGCCATTATGACCATTTTATCATATTCTTCAATCAACTCTTCCAACATCAAACTATCAGATTTATCTTCAAAATGAAAACTCTCTTTGTCATTTTTTATGATTACATTAACAATCCAGATTTGATCATGTATAATATGCTTAATTATCCATTCTGATGAATACATTAGATCAGTTACTTTCCAATCTAAGATATCTTCAGGTAAATGTACTAAATATTCGCGGAATGCTGCATGAGATTTCTTAATTAAATCGAGGTAGAATGATGTTTTCTGATTTGGAGACATAATGAGAAATGGAGAGATATCTTCTATTTAAGATATAGCTTCTATTTAAATTTCAATTCTTGCTGAAAGATTTTTATTTAGGGTATAATAATAATAGCTGAATGAGAAGTTTAAATTTAAACACTGATGTTCTAATTGTTGGGGCAGGACCTGCAGGCGTAAGTTTAGCAATTAATTTAGGAAAGAGAAACATCTCTACAATTTTAGTTGATCAAAAACCAAAAAATCGAATTGGATACAAACCTTGCGGTGATGCATTATCTCCAAATTCCACAAGAAAACTTTATGAATTCTGTGGGATAAAACAACCTTATGGAGACGAGATATCAGAAAACTTAAAAACAGCTCATTTTCGTCCAGTAAGCGATTTTGAACTCTCTTTAAATTTTAAATCTCAAACTATCGACCGTTTAAAATATGGACAACGACTCATTAATTCCCTCAAAGATTATCCTTGGATAGAACTCAAACCTGAACATAAGGTAATTGGTACACTAATTCAAGAAAATAATGTCGCTGGATGTAAGATTAGACAGAAAGATGGAAAGAAAATAAATATTTATGCTAAGATTACAGTGGATTGTTCTGGGATTACTGGCATTGTAAGAAGAGGAATACTTGATACTGTTTGTGATAAATTTCCTAAAAAATTGAAAAACTCAGAGACAATTGTATCTTATAGAGAGATTATTGAAACAGATGATCCTCACGAATATCAAAATCAGATGAGGATAGAATATCATGATGAAATGCCACCTCCGGGATACTTCTGGATTTTCTCTAAAGGAGAACGCAAGTTAAATGTAGGCGTCGGTTGGTTATTGAATGAGGATAACAAAAAAGCTAATGTAAAAGCCATTCTCGAGATTATACGAAAAAAGATTTTTCCAAATGCCACAATTCTAGATGCAGCAGGAGACACTTTACCAGGTAGGTTACCGCTCTATTCTATGGTTTGTAACGGTTTCTTAACTTGTGGAGACGCAGCAACTCTTGTAAATCCAATTTCTGGAGAAGGCCATGGTCCAGCATTATTAAGTGCGTATTATGCTACAGATGTTATCGAGAAAGCTATCAGGAACAATGATTGCAGTGAACGAGCATTGTGGGAATATAACTTCAAGATATGGGATTACTACGGATATGAAGGAGGATTGGGGATCGCTGTTCACAAACTACTTGCTACTGTTCCTTTCAGTGATTTCTCTTTCCTTTTCGAGAAAGGCATTATTTCACAAGAAGATCTAGATGCTATAATGAGTTCTACATCTGTAAAACTACCTATTTTACAAAAAGTAATCAAAGGAATGAGAAAACCAAAATTATTAATTAAAGTAGCTAAAGGATTATTGCTTTCAGAAAAGATAAAAAAACTCTCAAAACATTATCCTAAAAGTCCTGAGAAATTCTACAGATGGAAAAAGAAAATAGAGAAAATAGAAAGAAAAAAACTTTAGGTAACAACTATTTTTCCGTCACCAATCTTAATCAACCTATCACATGTCTCTGCAATACTTTTATCATGTGTAACTAGTATCACAGCTGTACCTTGTTCTCTTGCGAATCTGCTAATCAAATCAATAACAACCTTTCCAGTTTGAGAGTCAAGATCCCCAGTTGGTTCATCTGCAAAGATTATAGCTGGGTTGTTTATCATTGCACGGGCAATTGTAACTCTTTGCATTTGTCCTCCCGATAGTTTAATTGGATATTGGTTTTTAAAACGTTCAAGACCAACTTCTTCTATTAGTTCTATTGCTCTCTTTCTTACTTCTCTTTTCGGTGTTCTTATCATCAATCCTGGAAGCATAACATTTTCTAGAACAGTCAATTGAGGAACGAGATTATAATATTGAAAAATAAATCCCATATTTTTTCTTCGGAACATAGAAATTGCTGAATCAGTCATTGTTTCGAGATTTGTTCCAAGTAGAAATACTGCTCCACGATTTGGTGAATCTAGTCCAGATAAAAGGTTTAGAAGCGTTGTTTTTCCACTTCCAGAAGGTCCAATAATTGCAACCATCTCTCCCTTTCTGATTTCTATATCTACACCTCGTAAAGCATATACAGTTGAACCTACGAGTCTATAAGTTTTAAAGAGTGATACTCCTTTAAGTATAGAATCTTCATCTACATCAAGCTTCTTTCGTGTTTCAATGCTAACATCACTAGGAACAGATTGAAAATATGCTAGATCCCTAAATTTATCTGCATAGTATTTTAGTAATTGAATCTCAGTTAGAGTCTGTGTAAAAATATCAGATAGATATTCGATTTGATCTATTTCTTTTTCAGGTAAATCTTTGTACTTATTAATAGTGTTCAATAATTCACGAAATATTTTTTTAACATTCATTTGAAGATGATTTAAACGAGCTGTCAAGTCTTCACACTGTGTCAATGATTCAACCAACATCAAATAATCCATTAAAGGATTATAATCTAAATTTTCAACTTCTATTCTTAGCTCTTTTGTAACTTCGGAAACTCTTCTAAGTTGTTTTAAGATCACTGAAATAGATTGTTGTGTAGAGGATAATAAACCAAAAATAACTCTTATAGTTCTCCAAAGCTTATCACTCATTTGTTCTTCTAGTAATTGAATGTTATTTTTGTCAAGAACTAAATTCCCTAGAAGATCAATTGCAACTTCATTTGATTCCAAGATTGGTTTAAGATTAGTAGCACAAGTTTTACCAAATTGAGCTATAAGAAGATTTTCTGCAATGGTTCGCAACGAAACACCCGATGTCTTATCGTTAATATCACGTTTTAAGATAAAATCAGGTAGCATGATTATATCTGGAAAGTCATCAGGAAAGTCCCATATGATTAAGAAGGTATTCTGAAGAACATCACTAACTCGTTCTATGACTCTATCATCAATGTCTTCTGTTTTCTTTGATATTTCAGAAATAATTTCTTTACTTGTAGAAGATCCCGAACTTTTAACTAAATTTGCTAAAATATTAGTGATATCTTTTATTTCTACATTTTTCCTAATTGCTTTTGAATATTTATTACATTCATTATTACAGTAGGTATGGATAATTGTTTCAAGCTCTTGCATCAAATTTTTTCTTTGTTCACTTGATTCAACTGAACTGAGAGGGATATTGCACCTTACAAAAAGAAAAGAATTAACCTCAAGAAATTCTAATGAACCAGACTTAGTAGAAGAAACAAATTTCTTCAAGATTTTTTTAATTTTTCGAACTAAAGTATTAAAAGAATCTCTATCAAGCTTGTTAATAAGAACACCCATTGTCATCTTAGCAAATTGCTCTTGAAGTTGAGTCTTTTTAATTTCTGAATCAGCCATTTTTTTCATCACCTTGATTAACAATCTCTCCATCCACTATTCGTATAATGCGATGACAGAAAGAAGCGATATATTCAGAATGTGTAACAACAAGAAATGTCTGTTTATAATTTTCATTAATTGAAACAAACAAATTCATTATCTCAGTAGAAGTATCTTGATCCAAGTCACCAGTAGGTTCATCACCAAGAATAATTGCAGGATTCATTAGAAGTGCTCGTGATACTGCTACTCTTTGTTGTTCACCTCCACTAAGTTCATTTGGTAAATGATATATTTTATCTCCAAGACCCATCTGTCTAAGCATCATTTTTGCTTCTTCTTCAGCTTCTAACCTTGAGATATCAGTAAGAAGTAAAGGGAGAACCGTATTATCTAGAGCAGTTAGGAAATCAAATAGATTAAACAATTGAAAGATATAACCAATATTATTCAATCGAAATTCTGTCATTTCTATATCGGATAATTCGTTAACATCTTGACCTTGGATGAATATTGTTCCTTCGGTAGGTTGATCTATTCCACCTAAAAGGTTTAAAAGTGTAGTTTTTCCACAGCCAGATGGTCCCATGATTGCGACCATCTCTCCTTTTCTTATCTCGATATCAATTCCTCTTAAGGCATGAACTTCCATCGGGGTATCTTTTGCATATATCTTATGCAAATTTTTAGTCTTTAGGATTATTTCCTCAGCAACATTCTTAACCGACATATCTTATAGCCTCCGCTGGAGTTATTTGACTTGCTCTTATACCTGGTATTATTGAAGCTATTAGAGCTATACCTACCATAATTCCCGTATAAAGTAACAACTTAGTTAGTGGAAGTATCAATCTCCAATTGTAGATGTTTGAGAAGGACCAGCCAAGGATTAGACTGTTAATGAAACCCATTATCAAACCTAAAATTGCGAGTATGAATAATTCTAACATTATGGTTCCTATAATTTGCTGTTTTTTGAAACCAATTGCTCGCATCATTCCAATTTCTCTTCTTCTTTCTGAAATGTTTCTTACTGCAATAATTATCATCCCCAACGCTCCAACTACTAATCCAAATCCAACGAAATATTCTAAAAATGCAAATGTCTTCACTTGGAAATCCACCATATCTAACATCTCATTCCAATATGCATCTGCATCTGCAGCTACAAAATCTTCATTTTGAACCAACACAGAATCTTTTCCATTTAGATATTCCTCAATATTTTTTGATAGAACATAATTTTGATTAGATCTAAAATCATATGAAGTTTTGACAAGAAATCTTGTGTATTTAGGATATAGCGCAAAATTATTTCTCAATATTGGATAGAAATCTGGTGTTATCAACAAGCTTGGAAGTCCCGAACCAAAAGCAAATGGGTATTGCATGACAGAAGCTAATACAATTACTTGTCTAGGAGCATAACCTAAACCATGTAGATTGAAAACATGTCCTGGTCGAAGAATTGGAGTGGTGGAAATTACAGTTTCATAGCCATTTTCGTTATCTATATAACCTTCTGCGTTAAATTTGGTTCTGTTGTAGAAGAAATCCCAAATCTCATGACTATAGTCTCTTTGGTATTGTTCAGAAGCAGCAGGTTTGTATTGTTTTGTAAATTCAGCAATTGATTGTTCGAATATAAAATCAAAAATGTATTCCGTTCCATTTTTGAAAGTATTATTATATAGCATATCTATTCTTGCTGGAAGGATTTCAGATGGAATTTCAAATTCAAATCCTTCAACTTGCGTGATATAAGTAATAGTGGAATTTATACCTTTAACATAGGTTATAGCACTATCAACATCATAAAGATCTCTTTCTATATCAACTAGGGAAGAATTTGCGATAGGAGTATCAAGATCGATATTAATAGCTGCTCCACCACTATAAAATTCAGCTGATTCTAACGTATTATAGGAGTACGTAGATTGATAAATGCCTGCAAAAATATTCATTGTTAATACTAAAGCAAAGATACCAAATGTTAAGGTACTTCGCATAGACTTAGATGTCATATATTTGCTTGATATTAGTGATACTCCTTTTTTCAAACGAGTTCGATACAACAGATTTCTTAATGAGTTGGTTACTGCTGCTAAATTAACTCCAACCACAATTATTGATCCTAAAGCTAATACAACTGCTAAAGTTGCAAGAATCTTAGTATTTTCTGTAACCTCTTTTAATGATGATAATGAAGTTAATAGCATAACTATTGCAATACCCATAAATGTAAGTCCTATACCATTCCCCATTATTTTCTTCGAGAATAGATAACCCAATATAAGACTAATTCCTATGAGAATGGCAGCAGAAGCTCCCATAAACATCCACTGCTCTAAAGCTGTATCCCATCCAGATGCTACAAAAAACGAACCATAAAGTAAGTATTGAGATACAAAGATACCTATACCACCTACAATAAAAGTTAATCCTAAACCGAGTGAGAAATTACCTGTTCTTTTTGGTTTAACTTTCTTTATTCCTCTGATAACTTCAATTACGTCCACTCTAGCAGCTCTTATCGCAGGGAATATTCCAGCTCCTACTGATAAAATAAGACCGAGAACAACTGAATAGATAATAGATGCACCCGTTACTGTAGGTTGTAAATTAATTACTCCTTCGAAGAAAGTTTGACCTATTTGATAGACTAAGAAAACAGACATTCCATACCCTCCAGCTACACCTAAAAGTGATCCAAATATCCCAAGTACAACTGATTCAATAAGAAAGAGACTAACAATTTCTCTACGTCTAGAACCTATCGCTCTTAAGATTCCTAATTGTGAAATTCTATCTTCAACTTGAATTAGTTGAATATTGACCAAAAGGAGGATACCTGCAAAAATGATCAATGCCCCAAAAAGGTTGAAAGCAAGGAGTACATCCCCTAAAATTTGATCCGAAGTTTCAAGTATTAATGCTCTAAATGCTATGATTACAAGGCTATTTGCTTCTGCATTCAATAAATCTTTTAATTCCAGTTCTACT
The DNA here is from genome assembly GCA_964549075.1 of uncultured archaeon. GTDB lineage: Archaea > Asgardarchaeota > Heimdallarchaeia > Heimdallarchaeales > Heimdallarchaeaceae > UBA460. The sequence continues at coordinate 53,541 of CAZJUB010000001.1, forward strand.
TGTTTTGCGTAATCATTATCTACCGGATTTAATTTGTGATTAGCACTTAATGCAATATTAATCTCTGTACATTCATTAGAATTCAAACCTATAATTGAACGTAAATTATCAATACTGGTCCAAATAGCCCTTCCCCCTAATTCTTTTCCTTTGCCTTCTTCTGCTACAAAACCTACAACCTGCAAATCAAAAGTCTTATACTCATATTGAAAGGTTCCATTAGTATTTAATTCGCCAATACGTATTTTAATAATTGATCCTGTAGTAACATTGAGATCTTCTTGCAGACTAGCTCCTAAAAGAACTTGGGTTTCATTTAAGAAGTAATTTTGAAGTTCACTCTGGGTTATTTCAGTATTATTTTCATCATAGAAGTTTCCAAACACAGGATCTTCATTTAATTCGATTCCCACAAAATTTATCCCTTTTTCAAGATCACCAGTTTCTAAATTATATACAGCAACATCTTGCGTTACTCTGGCATTCATAGCTGCAATAGTAATATTAGATTGTTCAATTTCATCCATAATATTTGTGTAATTTTGGATTGGAAGAGCAAATCCACTGATTATAATATCATTTTCACCTATTGCATCTACAAAGAAATCCAAAGCTTCAGCAGTAAAACTTGTAATTGTAATCTGAACACCAACCATTAAAGAGACTCCAAGAGAAATAGCTATCAACGTACCAATATTTTTACCAAGTCGTCGTTTGAATGTTTTTTGGAATAGATTTGTGATGTAGCTCATAATTTTAACCTTTTCTTGCGTAACTAAATGGAATTATTATAAATTTCGAGTATATAAATTGTTATTTTTGTAAAACAAATTTGAAAGTATATTAAATTCTGCTATATTCTGCTAATATTTAGATACTTTTAAAAATGAAACAAATGTTTGTTCATAACTTGGAGAATGATGAAATGTTTGGACACAGGGAATCATCTTTGCTAGAACTTGGAAAAAGTTCAAGATTCGCTATTTCTTTCTTTGTATCATTCGCAATTACAAAACTTATAGGAGTTGCTTTCACAAAAATATTTACTAATACTTTGTCAGAAAGTGAAATGGGTCAATACTCAATCATAACCTCAGCAATTGCCTTACTCATTGGTTTTTCATCTTTTGGGTTCACTTCTGCAGTTAATAGATATGCAATAAAATACAAAATTTCTAAAAATCTTGAAACTTTCAAGAATTTCATATTTACAGGTATTCTAATTTATATCATTGCTGAAATTATCGTAATATTAGCGATTCTTATCGTTTTCTTTGTAACTGGCAAAGGACCATGGTTCCTTCAAGTTGAGAATTATATTGGAACAGTTCTTTTAATCGCACTTATAGTTTTCGCTCAAATTTTTAGTACTATTTGTTATACAATCGCAACATCACTCCAAAGTAGCAGATATTATTCAAATATTATCATCGCTAGAGTTTTATTACAAATTCCATTTAGTATATTTGCTGTAATTTTCTTTAAGATGGGATTATTTGGTCTTATTATAGGTTTAGCATTAGCAGAAACTGTTGTAGCAATTTATAGTATCTATAAAATAATCAAAGACATAGGTATTGGAAGATTCTCATTTACTGAATTCAAGAAAATCATGACTTTTTCTCTTCCTTCCTATTATGTGGGAAATATTTGGCAAGGATTTAATATGCTAGTATTATTGTTAGTTAATTATTTCTTCCCAATAACTGGTACGGAGACAATAGCACTATACAGATATGGTGCTTTGTTAGTTACAAATCTCATTCTAGTTGCAGGAAATCTGATTAGTATGGTATATAGTCCTATTATCTTTAGATTATTTGAAAGAGGACAACATGATCGAATCCAACTTGTTTCTCAGAAAATTCTTAAAATGTTTCTTATTACACTCATCCCTTTGGCAATAGCACTTTATGCCTATTCACCCATTCTTATCATGCTTTTTACAAATAGTAGTTATATCCTCAGTGTCTATATTATACCTTTCTTACTAGGGGCAGTAATCTTCAAATACCTACATAGTATTATAGCTTTTGGGCATGTTTTGTACTTAAAATTATATTGGAACGCTATTTTTGCAACAGTCGCATTTGGAGCTGCTTTTGCAGTTGCTTGGTTTGTTATTCCAATCAATGCTCTATTAGGTCTAGGTGCTTCATTTTTTGTTATCAGAGCTGTTTATTCTATTGGTGCGATGATAATATCACAAAGATATTACAAGCTCAATTACGACTATATCGGATTGTTAAAATTACTTGGTATTTTTATTGTTTCAGCTGGTGTTGGAATTGTTTGCTATTATTTTGTTTTTGGTTTTGCTGGTATTTACAACGTTACCATTTCGTTTTCAATCACTCTTGTTCTATTTATAGCAGGAATTTTGCTTACAAAGCAAATTAAAAGAGATGATATAAGTTTTTTCACAGATCTTTTCAAAGATTATTTCAAAAAATTCAGCAAAAATAAAGAAAAAATAGATACAATGCCTGATACTATTGAAGAAAGAATAGATCTTGATTAAACACATTTCAATATTACGACAGAAATAGTTTTGTTGTTGTTATGTTTTCCAAAGATCCAAGTTTAATCCAGTTAAATTACTTAATTCTCTGTTATAATCAGCGAAGTAGTGATCTAGTTCATTTCGTAATGCATTTGATAGTTTTGGATAACCGGGTTTTTTTCCCTTAGTAGCAAGAAATTGCAATCCTCTATACACCAAAGAATTCTGTCTAAATATCTCAGAAGATTTTCTGAGCAAAAGTGGTATTCGTGGTATCACAGTTATATTTCTTATTTCATTAATATATTTGAAATCATTAAATGGAACTTTTAAAAATTTGAACAGACTATACATATTATCTAACGGATTTTTCACAAAATCCTCAAACAACATGAAAAACATCTGTTTTTTTTCAAAGTATTCCAAATAATATTCAATTTGCTCAACATAAACACTTCTTTTTAAGTATCCTTTGAAAATATCTTTTCTAATACGTTCAGTTTCTTTTTGAACAGCTTTTTCAAAACTATATCTTTCCCTTCCTGATTTCACAGCATGCCAATAATTTGAATATGCTCGTTCAATAGGATTTCGAAAAATCCATATTAATTTTATTTCTTGACTATACTCCTGTATTCTTTTCGGAACTTTTTCTAAATAACTATAAGTAGGAGTTTTCTCTCCAATTATTTTCTGTTGGTCACATTCTGTAAAATTTTCTTCATACCATTTAGTTCCTTTAGAATAATTATTGTCATTATCAAAAAAATGGATTTCTTTTAGAGGTATGCAAATATCAGGATTATGTTGAAGTTGAAATGCAAGACTAGAAGTTCCTGCTTTCATTGCACCTACAATAATAAAATCTAATTTCTTCATTAACCATTCCCTAATGAAATTTCTTTTCTTCTTTTAATTTGAAGTAATGATCTTTATCTCGATACTTGAAAGGTTCGGCAGGATGACCTCCAGCTATTGCACAAGGTGGTACATCTTTTATAACTACACTTCCTGCTTGAATAATTGCTCCTTCTCCAATAGTTGCACCACTGACTATTATACAACGAGCACCAATCCAAACATTATCTTCTACCACTATTTTTTTTCTTATATATGTTTCATCATAAGGAATTTTTGTTCCTTCATAATTATGATTTCGAGTTAAAAACAAGATATCTGGACCTGAATGGAAATTATCTCCTATTATAACCTCACCATCACCTCTAATAATCACTCCATTAAAATTCACATTATTTCCTAAAATAGTATTTTTATTGACTTTAGATTTATGATTAACTTTAAGTCCTTCTCCAACTTTTTTTGCTGCTTTTTGAACTTGTTTTCGATATCTTCTTCTGTTATATTTTAGGAACAACGTAGCAATAACTCCAAACACATTAAACATAATCTTACACAAAATTAATCCATTCAACTCTATTTAAAAGCTTTTTTTTATCCTATTATTAAAATTGTCTAGAAATCTAATCAGTAATTTAAACTAAAAATTCTTAAGATTAGATTACTAAGATACATGTATGATAGATATCTATTCCACAAAATCTCCTTATATTGGAGAAAAAATAAAACTTCGTCCTTTAGAAAAGGATGATTTAAAGAGTATCATGAAATATTGGAACACATATGAATCTAGGATAGGACTAGGTTTACTTATACCTATGTCGTCAATGATGGAAGCAGAATTTATAGAAATGGTTCACAACAAAGCTAAAAACGGAACGGGATATATTTTTGCAATTGAAGATGTTGTTTCAGGAGATTTTCTTGGAACCTGTGGAATAGACGATATAAATAATATTAGCAGATCAGCTGAACTTGGAATTGCTATTCATAATCCTGACAATCATGGCAAAGGTTATGGTACTGATACTATGAGATGTTTACTTAAATTTTGTTTCAACATTTTAAATCTTCATCGTGTTGAACTTTGGGTGATGGAATACAATGAAAGAGCCATCCATGTTTATGAAAAGGTAGGATTCAAAGAAGTAGGACGAAAAAGAGATGCACATTTTCTACAAGGAATGTACCATGATGTTATTGTAATGGACATTTTGGAAGAGGAATTTCAACAGACTCACCCTCGATAACACAGTAACTTGCATAAATCTTATAATTAACTAATATTGTCTCATTCTGTCACTGATGAACGAAGATAAACATATGGAAAAACCTCCCATAAAAGTAGGTGTTCTCATCTCTGCTACAGGAATTGGAGCGTTTTTGGCATCCCTTGATGGAACCATAGTGAATATAAGTTTACCTCAAATTATGGGTAGTCTTGGAGTAGCTCAAAATCTGGTTCAATGGATAATCCTTAGTTATCTTCTCACTATGATTGCTTTCACTACAGTGTCAGGTGATTTAGGTGACAGAATTTCAAATAAATTGGTTTTTCAATCAGGTATGATTATTTTTTCTCTTGCTTCACTTCTCTGTTTTTTCGCAAGGTCTTTGATTTTATTAATTTTATTCAGAATTATACAAGGTATAGGCGCTACAGGTATGGTAGCTAATGGTATGGCCATAATTACGAGATTTACGACTAGAGAAAACCGTGGACTCGCTATTGGTTTAAATTCTCTACTCATTGCCGTAGCTATTGGTCTTGGTCCTATTCTCGGAGGAGCTCTTACTGAATATTTAGATGGAGTTTTGATTTTCAGAGGACAACCTTATTCAGGATGGCCATTTATTTTTCTAATTAACGTCCCAATTGGTTTACTTGGCTTTTTCTGGGTTCAACATGTTATACCACCTACACCACCTATTCAAGAAAGAAGAAGAAAAGCTGATGTCCCTGGATCAATCTTTTTATCAGGTTTTTTGTTTTTGATGGTTTTTAGTTTCAGCGTATTTGCTAGTATATTCGAGCACACATTTTTTGGTGCAAATCCAAATCTATTTCCTGGGAACATTCCACTTACGAGGTTTAAGCTGGAAGTAGGAACTTTTGGACATTATGCTAAGTTATGGTCAAGTATGTCATTTGGATTAAGTATTTTGTTTCTAATCTTCTTTATTTTGTGGGAAAGAAAAACAAACAATCCTGTAGTTGATCTTTCAATGTTCAAAAACAAGAGGTTTACTGTTGGAATTTTCTCAGGAGTCTTAGCTTACCTTGGGCTTTGTGTAATTATTTATCAGCTACCATTTTTTGTTCAACAGATTCTTCATTATGACACTTTTAGAACAGGTATTGCGATTATGGGAACTCCTATAGGTATGGCAATAGCAGCTGCAGCATCAGGAGCTGTAGCTCATAAAATAGATGTGAAATATATATCAACTGCAGGAATTGGTATAATGGCTTTAGCACTCTTATTGGGTGCTTTATTTATCTCAGAACATGTCCCCACCATTATAATTGTAATTATAGCAACTGTTATTGGGATTTCTCTAGGAATTTTTATCGCACCAAATAACACATCAGTGATGTCTGCAGCTCCAGAAAGTAAGCTAGGGATTGCAAATAGTATGTTAAGTTTGTCAACTAACGTCGGATTTAGCTTAGGTACAGCTTTAGCAACAGCTGTATTTGTTTACTCACAAAATGTTTTTCAAAGAGCAAATGGGGGAAGTGTCAACGACATTATAAACTATGTACCTGCAATGAGAATTTTATTTGGAGTTTTTGCGGGATTTATGTTGTTCTCAACTATTTTCTCCTTCTTTAGAGGTCCTAAGCCAGAAAATTAAGAAAATTAAACTAGTGCTAAATCTTACAAAAGTTAACTACTAGTTTTATGGTTTTAATAATATCATCAACCAAAAGTAAAGCTGTATTTCCGTGAATATATCTGCATGGAACTGAAACAACTCCTGAAGGAACACCTGATCTTGATCTAGAGATAGAGCCTGCATCTGTACCACCATATGTAGGTTTCTTATACTGCCATTGGATATTATCTAATTCAGCTGCTTTTTTGATTCTTTCCAAAATTTTCTTAGGTACGATTAATGAACGATCTGCAGCTGTTACAGCAGGTCCATTTCTCAAGCTTGTTACTACTTTTTGATTAGGAACTCCTGGAACATCACTCGCTATGGTATTTTCAAGTGCTAAGGCAATACTTGGCTTTAATGTGTAACTAGCCACCATCGCTCCCCGAGTTCCCACTTCTTCTTGAACTGCGAAACTAATAAGCAAGGTGTGAGGTATCTCTTTGCCTTTTAACTCTTCAAGAACATGTAGAAGTACATTACAAGCTGTTCGGTCATCAAATGCTTTTCCAAGAAGCGTATTTTCATTTAATAATATACATTTCGTGTAAAATGTTCCTACAGAACCTATATCTAGACCTAAATTAACAACGTCTTCTTGTGAAGTACAACCAATATCGACAAACAGCTCGTTAATATCAGGTACTTTCTCTCTATCTTCAGGTTTTGTTATATGCGGTGGAGACGCTCCAACTACACCTATTATCCTCTCTCTCTTATCATTCTGAAATTCTAGAAGAGTACCAAGCATTAATCTCTTATCTATTCCTCCAAGAGGTTCGATTGTTAGAAAACCTCGTTCATCAATATGAGAAATCATAAAACCTACTTCATCTACATGAGCATCTAACATAATTTTTAAGCCGTTAGGATCTGTTCCTTCTCTTATTGCTAATACATTACCTAATGGATCTATCCATGCTTTATCTACGCCTAGTTTTTCAAGTTTTACAAGAATATAATCAGTCACTTCTTCTTCATGACCTGGAACACCAATTAGGTTACTTAACTCAGTTTGAATTTCAATAACGCTCTCTCTGTTTACCATTTTAATTACAAAAGAACTAGGGTAGAATTTTCTTAAGTGTTTCTCTTTCGATTTAAAACAGATTATTTTGGTAAGTAGTAATGTTTATTTAACAGCGTATTTCAGTTTCCTTGAGTAATATGAAGATTATTGTGTTTATAGATCAGATAGTAAGCACACAAGTAAAACTCCAAGGTGTTGATTTCTTCGACTCTAGCTTGATAAATGAAGATGACTTAGTTATCAATCCAACAAGCAAGAATGCAATTGAAGGAGCTTTAAAGCTTAAAGACACTTCAGGTGCGAGTGTTACCGCTGTATGTGTTAGAGGTCTGAAACCGATTAAAGCTTTGAGAGAAGCTATAGCTATGGGATGTAACGAAGCAATAGAAATTGCAGACGATTCATTCTATACAGAAGATCCAATGTTATTAGCTAAAATTTATGTTAGCGCATTGGAAAAGATTGGTGACTTTGATTTAGTTTTCCTAGGAGCTGAAGAACAATCTACTAGTTCTTATGCTGTAGGTGCCATGTTAGCAGAAAGACTTGACCTTCCAAGCGTTCTTTATGCCGAAGAGATGGAAAGTATAGAGAACGGTTTTAGAATTGGACATATTCTAGAAGGTGGAAGGAAGATTGTTGAGATTCCAAAAAAAGCATTAATTAGCACAGGTGACAGTCCATATTTTACACCGAGATATACATCTATGAGAGGAATATTAACCGCAAAGAGAGCAGAGGTACCCAAATGGTCTTCTGCCGATTTAGGACTAAGTGCTAGTGTTACTGGAAAAGAAGCAGCTTCTTTACAACAAGTGTCTTTGTCCAATATAGTTATCGAAAAGAAAAGCTACATTATCAATGAAGGAGAACCTGAAGAAATGGTTGACAATCTTCTTAGTAAGTTAAAAGAAGATGAAGTAAAATTAGGAGTGTGATAACATGAATATATTAGTATTTGGACAAATTAGAGATAATTCAGTTGAAGAAAATCTTTTAGGTATTCTAAACAAATTATCAGAAGTTTTTGGTGATAGTGAAATCTCAGCTGCGCTTCTAACTAATCAGGTGAATAATGATTGGATTGAAAGTTTAGGTAAGCATGGTGTAAATCGTGTTTATACAGTTGAAACTCCAGAATTAGAAGTCTATCTCAGTCGACCTTATGTTAAAGCAATGTTGGAAATAATCAAGAAAGCTGAACCCACTTTGGTTTTAGCTGCAGGAACTGTATATGGAGAAGATCTTATTCCAAGATTAGCTATTCATCATGGAGTCTCTTGTGCTCAAAGATTCGTAGATATTTCAAGAGATGGAGATGATGTTCTATTTCACACTCCTGTACGTGATGATCAAGCGATGAAAATTACTAAAATTGTTGGTAATATTAAATTCGCTACATCAAGAACAGGTGCTTTCTTTATAAATGAAAATCCATCAGGACAAAGTCCTGAAGTAGAAAAACTAGATGTTTCATTCGACTCAAATGATATGATAGTTAAACATGTTGAAATAAAGAAAGCAGAACGTACTGTAAATCTCAAAGATGCTAAGTTGATAGTTGCTGGTGGTAGAGGAGTAGGTGGTAAAGAAAATTTCCAGATCATAAAAGATTTAGCAACTACACTTGGTGGTGAGATTGGTGCTACACGTGCTTGTACTGACCTTCATTGGATTGAAGAAACTTATGAGATAGGACAAACAGGTCAATCAGTTTCTCCAGATGTCTATATAGCAGCTGGAATATCAGGAGCTCCTCAGCATTTAAGTGGAGTAAAAGCAAAAACACTAATTGCTATTAATAATGATGAAGGTGCACCAATCTTTAATTTTGCTGATTATGGCATTGTTGGAGATTTGCATGTAATTCTTCCCATTCTAAAATCTAAAATAAAGAGCTAAATAATTCTTTTTAGTTCCTTTTTTTCTCTTTTTCTTTCTAATTCGGATTTTCATTAATCTATTTTTGGAGTTTCAATATTCTGGAAAATTCTATCAAATCTACCTAAAGCTTCATCTATAATTTCAGGTGTGTTTGCCATACTAGTGTATAATCTACTTCCTGCTAAAGTAACCATTCCTTCAGCCATATAAGCTGCACCATATTCTTCCATGGCTTGTTTTCTAATTTTTATTTCTTTCAATATTTTTAGGATTTTAAGGTAATTAAGATGCAAAAACAGAGTTCCAACTGTTTCTAAATGGCATATTGAACCTTGATTATATGCAACAAAAGGCAAATTGTATTGATCGATTATTTTTTGTAATCCTTGAGTTAGTCTATCTCCTACTTTTCCTGCTTTAATTGCTGCATCTGTTTTTTCTATTTCCTTTATAGAATAATATCCTGCTGCAGCACTTACTGGATTTGCCGATAAAGTTCCTCCTACATAAGCTCTTTTTGTATGTCCTTCTACACCTGCAGCTAAAAGACTTATAAGATCACTTCTACCACCAACTCCTCCTGCCCCTGGGTATCCACCTGCAACAATTTTGCCGAAAACTGTAAGATCTGGTTTCACATTAAAATACCCCTGAGCTCCTCCCAATCCTAGTCTAAATGCAGTAACAACTTCATCAAAAATCAATAAAGCATCATATTTATCGCATAGTTCACGAACCTGCTTATTGTATTCTTTAGAAACGGGACGTGTACCACTTTCAGGACCAAGAGGTTCAAGTAATACTGCAGCAGTTCCACCTCTTAACCTGTTTAACTTCAATTTTCTCTCAAGTGCATCAATGTTATTTGGGAAAACTTCTTGTGTATGTTTTGAGCATGAAGCGGGGATTCCATGAGCTTCAAATCTTCCAGTTTTTGGGAGGTGAAGTCCGTATACTAATTGATCGCTCCACCCATGATAAGCTCCACCCGATTTTATGATCTTTTTCTTTTTGGTGGCGAGTCTAGCAATTCTGAGAGCAGCCATATCCGATTCAGTGCCACTACCAAGCATACGAAACATTTCGACTGCAGGCATACAGTGATTAATTTCTTTTGCTAGTTTAAGCTCAAATTCATGAAATAAACCAGTAGCTGGGCTACATTCCTTTATAACATCAATAATTTTTTCTTGAACAGGTTTATAATTACTTCCTAGTAATGTTGGTCCTCCTGCTTGTAAAAAATCTATGTATTGATTTCCGTCAATATCATAAAGATAAGATCCTTCCGCTTTTTCAACTACAATAGGAAAAGGATAATTAAAAGCAAGATTGTGTTGGACACCTCCTGGAATGTATTTTTTAGCTTCAGTAATAAGGGATTTTGATTTAGTGCATTTTTGTTCAAAAAAATCCATGTACCGTTCCATTGCAGATTTTTTAAAGTGATATGGAGGAATTTGCAGCAAATTTTTTGCTTTGGCATAAATCTCAGAAACATTAGGATATTCAGTTATCGCATAGCTCGAAACCATAGCTCATCACAATTTTATTAGAGAACATTTATTTAAATTTATACTACCATGATAAGTTGGAAAAGACCTTTTTACATTATAGTGGAAACATAAGATATAAGAGTAAATTATAATACCTTCAAAAAATGAATATTCAGACTGCGAGACTAGCTCACGGAAAAAGTGTTAGTATACCTATTCTTCTCAGTGCTACAACCATAGGAACCTTTATTGGTTCTTTAGATGCTTCAATAGTCTACATAAGTTTGGATACCATGCAATCAGAGTTTGGTTTTGCCAGTCAAGCTCAAATTGAATGGGTAGTTTTAGGTTATTTACTTGCAGTTATATCATTATTAGAAATATCTGGATATTTAGGTGATGTTTTCAGCAATAAATTAATTTTCAGAATTGGGATGACTATTTTTGGAGTCGGATCATTATCATGTGCCTTAGCTCCATCTCTTCCGTGGTTAATAGTGTTCAGGATATTTCAAGGAGTAGGGGCAGCTGGTCTAACAGGCAATACAAATGCACTCATTACAAGATTTACTACTACTAAGAATAGAGGTACAGCTCTGGGAATTAGTGCTTTAGTCTTTGCTTCAGCTATGTCTGTAGGTCCTGTATTAGGTGGAGTGTTAGTCAAATACTTAGGTTGGAGAAGTATTTTTTGGATAAATGTACCCATCTGTGTTGTTGGTCTTATTTGGTCTCACTATGCAATTCCTCCCACTCCTACTCTTCAGAAAGGGAAAAAGAAGATGGATTTTGGAGGAGCTATTTTCTTCTCTATTTTCATAACTTTATTGATTTTTGGTCTTAGTTTTGTCATAAATAAAAATATTTCACATGGAAAATTGATAGGTGGAATTTCCCTCATTGTAAGTGTTTGTATCCTTTTACTTTTCCTATTCTGGGAAAAGAAAGTGAATAATCCACTTATTGATTTATCTTTGTTTAAAAACAAGAAGATAGCTTTAGGACTTTCTGCAGCTGTGCTTGCATTTCAGGGAATGAACATTGTAACTTATCAAATTCCTTTCTTTCTTCAAGATATCAAATATTTTTCTCCCGATATGGCAGGTCTAATTTTGACAGGTTTTCCACTTGCAATTGTAATTACTAGTCCTATAGCTGGAAAGCTATCAAATCAGATAGATGCAAAATATCTTTCTAGTGCTGGAATTTTAGGTATTTCGATATCCTTAGGACTAATAAGTTTAGTCCTTTCAAGTACTCTCAAAATATGGGTAATAATAATCATCTCTGTATTCATGGGTGTTTCTGTTGGATTTTTTACTGCTCCTAACACAAATTCTGTTATGTCAGCTGGTCCTAAACCAAAGTTAGGTATTGTAACAGGAATGGTGAACTTATCTAGAAATATAGGATTCACACTTGGAACTGCTTTATCAACTTTAATCTTTGTTTTTCTACTTAATAGATATCAAATTTCAACAGGGTTAGATAAACTCAATCCTGCTGTCTATGTACCTTCTATGAGAATCATGATTGCAGTCTTTGCAGTTTTTGCATTGATAGGTGCAACTATCTCATTTTTAAGAGGTCCAGAAGAAAGAAACGAAAACAATAATTTTGAACGGAATTCTAGTTCAGATAATAACAAAGACTTAAATAAATAAAATAGGTCTTTTTCAACGTGAAATCAATTTTCCGTAATGATAGAATAAAAGAGATAGAGAATAATAGAATGCCTGTTAAATTTTTAAATTATGGCAAATTTGTATTACATTTAATTGCTGAAGAATCTCCTACTATTGATCACTACTATAACATTGAAATAATTTCTCGAAATCCTAAATATCTCAAACCTATAAAATATATGGGAATGGAAATTAGCCACACATTTGATGGATTATTGACTTATACAACAGACCTTTCTGGTGTTGCTAGATCTTATGTTCATCTATACAGAAAAGGGATTATTGAAGCAGTTGAAGGAAGCCTTTTGAAACCAATTGCATCAAAATTAGAAATACCAAGTATAGTTTATGAGGAAGAGATTTTGAAAGCTCTTCCTGATTATATTGAAGTTTTTAAGAGGATTTTAGTTCAACCTCCATTCAGCTTATATCTTACTTTAGTACAAGTTCAAGGTTATGAGATGAAGTTAAATAAACCTATTCTTGGAGTTAATCCTGTACCCATTGACAAAGATGAACTAAAACTTGAAGAAATTTATGTTGAAGACTATTCTGAAACAGAAGATATCCCAAGATTAGTTCAACCATGGTTTGATGAGATATGGAATGCATGTGGAATGTTCAAGTCATTTAATTATGATGAAAATGGCAATTGGGGATATGGTTTAAATTCTGATTGATGAACATGATGTTGACAAGTAGTATCATTTATAAAGCGATATTTTGAACTCACAATATAATGTCAGAAGAATATGATTTTGAAGTTGCAATAGTTGGAGCAGGACCTGCTGGGATTGCTGCTGCTTTAACTCTAGCAAATGCTGGTATTGAGACAGTAGTTCTAGAACGAGGTCAATATCCAGGTGCTAAGAATGTAAGTGGAGCAGCTATTTATGGTCCGTCTTTGCACAAATTAGTTCCCAATTATTGGGAAGATGAAAAATCATTTGAGCGATATCTAACAACAAAAAAAATAACACTTCTTTCTGAATCTAGTTCAGTAACTATTGACGCTGATTTAAGGAATTTTTCGCAAGCACCTTATAATGGTGTAACTGTTATTAGGCCAAAGTTTGATAGATGGTTAGCAGAAAAAGCAGAAGAAGCAGGTGCAATGATTCTTCCTGATACAATGGTCGAGGATTTGGTATGGAAAGATAAACAAGTTGTTGGAGTAAAATCAGGTGAAGAGGAATTAAGAGTTAAATTAGTAATTCTTGCAGAAGGAGCGAATGAAATCTTAGTTCAAAAAGCTAAACTGATGAAGAAACCAAAAGCAAAACATTATGCTTTAGGTATGAAAGAAACATATGAGCTTTCTAAAGATAAAATAGAACAGAGATTTCATTTAGCTGAAAAGGAAGGACTCAGTAACGAAATATTAGGAACTACAAGAGGTATTCCAGGTGGTGGTTTTTATTATACAAACAGAGATACAATCTCATTTGGTTTAATACTCAACATGGATGTTCTAACAAAGAAAAAACTTGAAGCACCAGATGTTCTTGAGGAATTTAAAACTCATTCCTATATCCAGAAGTTACTCAAAGATGCAAAAATGATAGAATATTCAGCTCACATAATACCTGAAGGTGGCTTCAAACATATGCCAAAACTCTATGGAAATGGAGTTCTAGTTGCAGGTGACGCTGGAGGAATGGTTCTTAACGCAGGTCTTTATATTGAAGGTATAAATTTTGCTTTAGAATCTGGAAGAATTGCTGGTGAATCTGCAATTGAAATACTTAAAACCGAGAGATATACTAAGAAAGAAACCAAAATTTACATGAAAAACCTTAAACAAAGTTTTGTCTATAAAGACTTGAAGACCTTTAAACGAGCTTCTCACTTCCTTGAGAACAAACACATGTTCACTACAGCTCCAGATTTAGTAACTTCTCTCATGGAGAGATTATTAAGAAATAATGGACAACCAAGGAAAAGAATAGTTGTGACAGCTGTATGGCATGTTTTGAAGAAAACGCCTCTATTTGCTTTGATAAAATTACTATTAGGAGCGGTGAGATCATTATGAGCAAAGTAAAACAACACAAAACCATTGAAGAGAAATTAGATTTAACAAAGTTTACATCAGATCAAAATTATGCGCATATTACTATCGAACCAGCAATATGCAAAGCAAAATGTACAACATATGAATGTGTGTATGGATGTCCAGCTAGCTGCTACAAATTTACGGAAGGTGAAGAAGCTGAAGGTCCGGTATCTTTTGATTATATTGCTTGTTTAGAATGTGGAACTTGTAAGCTAGTTTGTCCTCATGGAAGTGTAGATTGGCATTATCCAAAGGGTGGATTTGGAGTAGAGTTCAAATACAGCTAAATTCTGTTTGTGAAAACTCTATTTTTTCTTTTTATTTTGTCGGTTATTATGATATTAGTTCCAATACCTAACGTAAAAATAGCATTTGCATCCTTAAATATTCAAATCGTTCATATCCTCTAACAGAAGGTTGTTATTTTGAAGATTGAGAGGACCCAAGCTAAAACTCTAATTCGTACAAGTAATAGGAGTCCTCATCATATTCACTTCAATATCTACCAAGGTTGTTATCATAATTGTGTTTATTGTAATGGTTTTGCTAACAATTATAACATGCATGATGATTTTGGAGAGAAGATTAAGGCTAAAATCAACGCTCCCGAACTATTTGAAAAATACTTGATAAAAGAAGGTTATTATCCAATATTTAGAGAGGGGACTACAACTTTAGATGAGTTTTTTCCTCATTCGAAATTATATAATAAAGAGAATAAAAAACCTGAATTTCTTCTAAGTTTATTTGGTAATGTATGTGATATATATCAACCTGCTGAAAAAGAATTGCAGTTAACCCGAAAATTACTTCAGATAGCATACGAATACGGTATTCCAGTAAGATTATTGACCAAGAATGATTTAGTACTTCGAGATTTAGATCTGATTAAGAAAATACACAAGGTTTCTTTCGCTCGTGTTGCTTTTACTATTACTCTTATCAATGAAGAAAATCAACGAATTTTCGAACCGAGAGCTAGTTCGTCTATAGCTAGATTACATGCTCTTAAGAAATTCAGAGAAGAAGGAATCCCCTCAGGAGTATATATTACACCAGTTATACCTTTTATCGGAGATACAGAAGAAAATCTCAATAGAATATATGGCCAGTTGAAATCTTACAATTCTGAATTTGTAATAACTGGTGGGTTGACTCTTAAACCAGGAAGAAACAAAGAACGGTTTATGCAAGTGATACGAGATAATTACCCACATCTATATTCCAAGTTCAATGAACTATATTCAAATAATAATCGATATGGTCAACCAAATCCTCTAATTGCCCAGAAATTCAATTTAATTCAACCTGTCAAAAGAGGATATGAACTAGCTCATAAATTCGGACTAAATTATTTCGAACCAAGATATATCCCAAATGTGAAAAACAGAATCAATCTCACTATAGCTACGTATCTCGCTCGAATTGGTTTTATAAAAAATGAGATTTCTCAAGAAGATGGCACAATAGGTCATGAATTCAGAAAAGCTGCGTCAGTTCTAGAGTATCTTGATACTAACATCTCGTTAATGTCTAATTCTGATTTTGAAACCTTACAATTATCTTCTTCAACAATTCCTATCATTAAGGATATTATTAAGACAGGTAAATGTAATTATTTAGAACAAAATGGGGATTTTGGTTCTCTTTTTGTATAGCAACTTAATGGTTTTCTTACATCTATTGTTATTTTTATGCGATAGATTTTTGAATAAAGATAGTTATTACAATCTTGAGTTCTATGAGTGGAATTGACCAACTTAAGGAAATTATTCCAGATGTTATAGCTGGATTTGTTAGGTTTGCAGATTATGTTATGATTCCTGACACATCTCCTATAAAAAATAAGAATGTTCTCCTTCCAATCCTTAAAAGGATGAAAGAGGGAGGAGCTAATGGGTGTCTATTCTATCTTTATGATGAGGAAATGGCCAAATTTCTAAATACAGTTAAAGCAGAAATTAAAAATTTCCCAATTATGATAATTGTTCGAGCTGCAGAGATGGGTAAAATCATATCTCTGTTGAAAGTCTTAGAATTCAAACCTTTAGTTATTTTTCTAGATTATGCAATTTCTGACCAAAGAGATAATGATCTTGTGAACAAATATATCAATGGTCTGACTAAATATTCTGATCACATAGGACTTTTCACAATTGAACCGATAGGTACTGTATCATTCTTTATTACTGCAAACTCCAAAATTAGCGTTTATCTAATTCCTTTCAATATGTTAGGATTTGGTGTACAAAATAGAAGCTTACTAGAAATGATAGTCAATTCTTCTGAAATGATTTATGTTTCTATGAATCCACTTGCTCAAGGAAGAATAAAACCACGACAAGCATTCGATTATATAACTACACACAAAATCCATGGATCACTAATAGAAATAGCTAATATGGATGTTAATTTAGAAGCAATAAAGTTTGCGAAATATTTCTTTGAGACACATGATTTCTTGCAAATAGCGTTAGAATTTGAAGATCATTCAGAGGTTTGTGAGACATGTGGTTTGGGAATGTACAGATATTTTCCACCCTCAGGTGGTAGTGGATTCTATTGCCCACAATGCCAATCTACAAAGGAAACTCCTAAGTAATTGAATAGGTGAGAAAGATTAGCAAATGTCCTTTCTGTGGAAGGTCTAATCCAGATAACTCTATTTTTTGTGCTTATTGTGGGAAAAAGATGAGTGAACAAGTTGCACTAAATTCTTCCCAGACTAACTTGGAAACAACTTTTAAACAGTCTATCTTTAAGATCAAACAACAAGTTTCCAAATTCATTTCTAATTTAGAATCCAAGGTAGAAGATTCAGCTTCAATATCTTTTGTAAATAAGCAGAGAATACTCAACCTATTAAATCAGGTTCAGTTTCAGGATCAGCGAGAGTTCGATAAAGATAATGAAGAATTATCCAGTTGGGTTGAGAAAGTTGAAAAAGCCATATCTGGAGAAAAGTGTATTATTTGTTTACAAGATTTTGTTGTTAAAGAAGGAGAAAAATTAAATGTGATTTTATGTCCATCCTGCAATTATGCAGGGCACCCTAACCATTTTATAGCTTGGTTAGACACTAGAAAAAACTGTCCAATGTGCCGAAGTAATCTCTCCAAAGAAAACCTGCTCAGAGGTTATTTAGAGCTTAAAAATAATCAGTTAATATTTGTAAAAATTTAGATTTATTTATCATCTTGAGGTTTTTTCTTTTCTAATATTTCTTCTTTATATTTATTTAGTAATTCTTTGAATTCTTGTGCTTTCAATCTTGGACCATCAGAATATACTATTGGTCCTCCTACACAAATCATTGCTCTATCTTCAAAGTGATAGAATAAACTTTTAACTATTAGATGCTCACTTCCATAAATAGGAGCTATTGCTAGGATATTAGAGCCTATTTTTTCTTTTAATTTTCTAACATCTTTAACATCAATATGATCTGCATTTCCTATCCAAAATCCATCAACTTGAGTTTTTCTGCACCTTTCAGCAACATACAAGAATAATGGTTGTTCATTCACAGTAGCGACTTTGTAAAGCATTGATTCTGGATTTGATAGTAACATTAAAACAATAATACCAAGATTTCTTTGTTGTGCAAGTAAAGATGCTTTATCAATATTAGCACTAAATGGAGAGAATGTAAAGGCATCGAAGTTTTCTTCTTTAAACCAAAAGATTGCCGCATCATTGGAAGTATCTATGTCTCCCAATTTATGGTCTATTATAGATAGTAAGTTGTTCTGATGTATTAGTATATTAAGTGACCGTATCTGATCTGCTGTTAAACCAATTAGATATTGTCGATTCAATTTAATAACACTACAATAAGGAGCTACGTCTGTTATTATTCGTTTCATAAAAACCATTCGATCATCATCTGGCATTACAGCTCGTGACCTTTGAGATGGTAGAGCAGGATCTAAACTGACACATAATTGAGTGTTCTTGCTTCTAGATATCTCAAGATATTTTTCTATAAATTGTGACATCTACATATTCACAAGAAAAGAATATTAGACATTGTTTATAATAGTTGTTTTTGTTTCTTGTAGCAATTTTTAAGTATCAAACCTAATATGAAATCATTTTATCAACAGAAAAATTTGCAACATTATGCAAAGTTCGTATTTTAAATACATATGGTATTTTTGTTTTTATTTAGATGAAAAGGAAATGTTACAAAACAAATTTCAAGGATATAAGGAATAAATTTGCATAAAATATAATCAAAGAAAAGACATATATTGCACAATATTGCAAATCTTTTTGAATAAGATTAGTTTGAACAAAAAGAAGTGACATAAATGTCTTCCACAAACACTCCTGAAAGTTATATTGATGCTCAAGAAAAATTAATGACTCTAAATCTCCTTCAAATAGCTTTTAAAAAATTTGATACATTGGAGAGCTTCAGATCATATTTGTTAACACATGATGTTGAAGTATCTGTTGCAAATCTTTCTCGCTACATAAATGGTAAAGCTATTCCCAAATCTAAACTTAAAGATTCTCTACTAGAAGTCTTGGTTGATAATAAAGAACTAGGATTAACAATTAAGGACTTGATATTAAGCCATATTGATATAAATATAAATGAACAAGGTACTATTTCTGTAAACAATAGTTATCTTCTCAATGATTCGAAGAATCTTAATGCTATCTTGTTCTTAGCAATTCAACAGAACATAATACCTTGTGGAATTACTAAAATAATAACTGCTGAAGTTGATGGCATTCCAATTGCAACGACTCTTGCTCATTTATTGAATATTGATTGTGTGTATGCTAGAAAAAAGAAACCTATAGGCACAATGAACTATCACAGTGAAGACATTCTATCTCCAAATACCGGTAGAATAGAGACACTCTATTTTCCAGAGAAATTCATACGAAGTAAAGAACAAGTTCTCATTATTGATGATATTATTCGCTCTGGAGCAACACAAACAGCTTTGGTTAATCTTGTTAGCAAATGTGAAGGGATACCTCTTAAAGTTCTAATTCTAGTTGGTATTGGTGAGCATTGGAAAAAGACGACTAAACTAAGGTTTACTGAATTTCAAGCTCTTGTACCACTAAGTTAAAAACTTTAAATCAGATAAATGTATTGTTTAACAGCATTTATCTATATCTAATCTTCGACTTTTAAAAGAAGTTGAGAATCTTTTACAATATACTTAATAGAACCATACATCATTTTATTCTGAAAAGGAGACCATTTTGCTTTGGATTGTATCCAATTTTCATCGACTAAGAAAGGAGTATAAGGATCAATTATCAAAAAGTTCTCTTCTATAGGGTTTTCTCCTATATTAAGCAGTTTTAATGGGAAGTTATGATATGCTTCTATTGCTCTCTCCCATTCCAATTCTCCTGAGTGAATAAGAGTAATTAAAGCGGGGAGTAGTTCTTGAACACCAGGCATACCACTTAGATTTTCTTTCATTTTTTCTTCTAATGTATGAGGTGAATGGTCAGAGCTTATCATATCGATAATACCTGTTGATAATCCTTTAATCAGCGAGTTGTTATCAGATTCCTTTCTTAGAGGTGGAGTAACAATCTTTAATTTCTCATCTAATTCAGAGTTTTGGTTGAAGAAGAGATATCTTGGACAAGTGTCAGTAGTAAGATTTGATGAATTTGCTAACTCTAATAATTTTAATGATAGAGAGCTACTAATGTGTGTTATATGAAACTTAAGTGAACTATAATCTTTAGCCCATTGTAATATCTTTTGTATAGCAATAGCTTCAGCTTCAGGAGGTCTCCGTTTATAATTGGAAAGCTCTCTCTCCATATTTGATAATGTTGTTGAATCTTCTGCATGAAAGATTATTGGTTTAGAAGCTCCAATATCCTCTAATTTTTCTAATGCAGACAAAATACTCTCTTCAGAGATTTTTAATTCACCCAAATATTCCGACATATAAATTTTATAAGCATCACAAAATGGTTCTAAAGAAGCAACTTCATTATAATTATTTTCAGTTATAGCAGCTGCTATTAGAATCTCAACAATTTCTTGTTTTTTAGATAAATTTCGTTTATTTTTAATAGCTTCAATAGAATCAGCTAATGGTTTATTATTTGGCATATCTACAACTGTTAGAATACCTCCAAAAAGAGCTGCTTCAGCACCAGAAAGCATATCTTCTTTGTTTTCATAACCAGGTTCCCTAAAGTTTACATGTAAGTCTACTCCAAATGGTATTCCAAGAAAATCTCGACAATTTATTGTATTATCTTCAAGTCTGAAAATCGAAGAATCATAATTTACTTCAATATCCTGTATCTGAAAATCCTTTTTTTCTTTATCCCATATTTTAAGTTTCGAGAAAATGACCATCTTAAATCCTCAATTTTTCTCCTGATGCTAACCTTTTATAGGTACCAAAATCACTAATTTTTTCCAATTGTTCTGTATTAAATATAGGCCCATCTACACAGATTCTCCAACCAGTTGGATCGACAGCACAATAAGAACATGCCCCAAAACCACATCTCATATATCTATCAGCTAAACTCATTTGCATATCTACTACTTTAGGGTATTTTTTACCTATATTGAAAATTACCTTCATCATTTTCTCTGGCCCAGCTACATAAAATACAGAAGGAGTATCATTTTGTTGCAAGAATTTTTCTAAATCTACAGTTGGAAATCCTTTGTACCCATAAGAACCATCATCTGTACAAACATGAAAAGTCAATTTATTATTATCATTAAGATTTTGAAACCAATCGAGATACATTAATTTATTCTTCGTTCTTGCTCCTTCAAAAACATGAATATTTTGCTTTTTCTCTCTGTTTAGGAGAGTAGTTGTTAAGAGTTTAAGAGGAGTCATCCCGAACCCTCCACCAATCAATAAATGATTTACATTTTCTGGAGCTTTGAAAGATTTCCCATAAAAACCGCGAATACCTACTAAATCACCTATTTTTTTATTATTCATTGCTTCAGAACCCAATCCCATTTTTGCAACACCAATTTCAAGAACATTGTCTTCAAATCCTGCTATTCCTATTGGAAATTCATCTACTCCTGGAACCCATAACATTATGAATTGACCAGGTAAAGCTTTTGCTTCTTTTATGGGTAATTCTATAAGGAAAGTGTATGTCTCTTCACACTCTTTTTCTTTTGCGATTATTTTACCTATTATTGGTTTAGTATTGGGGATTGTTTGTTTTGTCATTTGTGTGCTCCTCCTGTAATTTCTGTTATAGACGAATAATTATTTTCATTCATGTATTTTTTCACTTTCATTTGGAAAAATCTTATCATATTTTCAGGATATGCTACTCCTAGCGATGTTCCAAGTTCTACTGCAGTCGCTCCTGCGAGTAGGTATTCAATGATATCATCTCCTTTTAAAATACCACCAACACCTATAATTGGGATTTTATCTCCAAAATGCTCGTACAAATCATATACATACCTTATTCCAATTGGTTTGATTGCAGCTCCTGCTAATCCTCCGCGTTTACCTCCCAGAATTGGCATTTTAGTTTGGATATCAATAACCATAGCTTTTACTGTGTTTATTGCAACTATAGCATCACATCCTCCTTTAATCGCTGCAGAAGCTACTTCGACAATATCACTCACATTTGGTGAAAATTTCACCCATAGAGGAATGTTAGTCTCTTTTCTTAGTGATGAAATTATATCAGTAACTGTTTCTGGATCCGTTTCGGCTAGTAAACCTTCCTTATCAGTAATTGGACTATTTAGATTTACCTCAAAAGCTTGAATTGGTAAATCTTTTATCCCACTGAGAACCTCTACGTATTCCTCTTTATTTTCTCCAAAAATTGAAACTATAGTAGGAACTCCTTTCTCAACCAGTTTTTCTATATCAGTTCTAAAAATTTCATATCCTGGATTTGCTAAACCGATAGAGTGTATGATACTTTTGATTTCTTGTAATGCAAAGACGCTAGGATTTGGATTTCCGTTCCTTCGTTTTGGCCCTATACTTTTTGTTATTACAGCCCCAACTCCTGCTTCATAGATTCTTTGAAGTGTTGAAAAAGTGGTACCTAGGATGCCAGAAGCTAAAATCAAAGGATTTCTAAATGTTAGTGTCCCAATTTTTGTTTCCATGTTCATATGAATGAATACTAATCTAACTTGAAAAGCTTTACTGATTTACTGATTTATCCAGATTTAAATATTGGTGATTATAGATTTCATATAACAAGTTTATTAAACACCTATTTAGGAAAAAATATAAGAAATCTGAAAGTCAGATGGGGATTACTTGACAAAAATAGCTGTTATCTCTGATATCCATTCGAATATCTTTGCTTTAGAAGCAGTTTTGAAAGATATTCAGAGAAGAAGAAACATTGATGAAATTATCTGTTTAGGGGATGTCGTAGGATATTATCCATATCCCAATCAATGTATAGAGCTAGTTAAAGAACAGTGCTCCCTCACTATGCTCGGAAATCACGACGCTGGCGTAATAGGGGACGAGCCTTCTTTCTACTTCAATCCTGCTGCATATGAAATGATTACTTGGACACAAGAAAATATCAAAACAGGGCATCTGAATTGGTTAACAACGCTTCCTAGGAGAAGAACCATCGAAAGAAATGGTAAATCAATCTATTTAGTACATGGATCACCTTTCAAGATTTTCGATTATATGGATCCCCACTCCGAAAAACATTGGAATACTACCTTAAGTGAAGCTTTCAAGATAACAGAAACTGATGTTTTAATGGTAGGGCATACTCACGTACCCGTTAGGAAGAAATATAAAGAAAAATATTTCTTAAATCCAGGATCCGTTGGACAGCCAAGAAACGGTGTTCCAGGAGCTTATTATGCTATTATGAATACTTCTCCTTTCAACATTTCAAAAATTCATCTCAAATATGATTTCTCACCTTTACAAGAGAAAATGGATGAACTTGATCTACCTAAATCATTAAGTGATAGGCTCAATCATGGAATTTAGATAAAAATTATCCATAATGTAAATCAGGATTGATATCTTCATCATCTAACTGCTTCAAATCTTCTTCAAGCTTATCATTGTAAAGATCATACAAAATAACTAATGCTACTCCTTTATTGATACCTGTTTGCAAAGACAGTTTCTCATAACTCATTTCCGGATTTTCAGGAAGTATTATTTCCCTTACATATCCTTTGAGGTTCTGATAATTAGGGATTGATCTAATACCATCTATAAGATCTTGTAATTTTCCCTCAAAACCGACAAAATTAACATTTAAACGCTTATTTTTCTTCATCTGATCAACCAATTCTTTCAGTTCTTTTTGGTCTTCAGCTTCTTTATTTTTGACTTTTTTTTCTGTTTCCCCAATATAATTGAATAGTGTATTCAAGTAGTAACCCCTTTCTCTTATGAGTCGTTACTAAGTGAAATAATTTGAGTATAAAATTCTTTTGTATTACGGGTTAATCAAACAAACGTTTATTTTATAGAAAAAACATTTTTTAGTTCGAAAGATGTTTTGTTAAAGGTAAGATTCCTTTCTTTTGCAAGAAAAATAAATTGGTCACTAAGACAAATCATAGTATATATCGCAAATAGTTTGCAAGTGCTTTGTATTGACTTATTAATATTATTATCATTAGAAGTATTAAACAGTTTCTTGTTTATTAAAGCATATTATTGCAAACTGTTTTTCGAAAACGACCATGAAAAGCACAAAAAATGACGATAGAAGAACATTTTACAATTTTTCTTTTAAATAGAAAAATTTTATAATAATTTGTACAAGTATTTAACTAGATAGAATCATAATCTATTAAGTATAGTTTATTTTTTGAAATTTAAAATAATAATCCAATAGATTAATTAAACAGCTAAAAGAAATTTCGGTTAAAATTTAGCATCAAAGGTTTATCTAGTAGATTCAACATAACATAAACGCACAGCAAATATATTAAAGAAAAAATTAATCAAAACAAAAAAAATATACATAAATTCATTGCCATTTTTTAGCTCTTTCGATAGCTCTTTTCCATCTAGAAAGAAGGATAGTTCTTTTATCTTCACTCATTGTTGGAGTATATTCTTCTGCTACCTGAAAATTAGATTTAATATCAGCCAAATTCTCCCAGTAATCTACAGCTAATCCTGCTAAATATGCAGCACCTAAAGCTGTGTTTTCTTGAACAGATGGTTTTTCGACAACAACATTTGAGATATCAGCTTGAAATTGTAGCAAAGGAGAACAACGAGTTACACCACCATCTACACGCAGAATGGCTATATCAATTCCTGATTCTTTTCTCATTACTTCAAAAACATCTTCTGATTGATAGCAGATAGATTCGAGAGTAGCACGAATAATATGATCCTTGGTTGTTCCTCTAGTTAATCCTAAAAGAATCCCTCTTGCTCGAGAATCCCAGTAAGGAGCACCTAAACCAACAAAAGCTGGTACAAAAACCACACCATCTGTGGTAGGTGTAGAGATCATAATATTAGCTAAACTATTTTTATCTTCCAAAATTCCTATACCCTCTTCTAACCATTGAATAGCTGCCCCAGTTATAAACACACTACCTTCCAAAGCATATTTTATAGTGTCATCAATTTTCCAAGCGATGGTTGTTAATAAACCATTTTTGGATTCAACTGCTTTGTTACCAGTATTCAACAACATAAAATTTCCTGTACCATAAGTATTCTTTACAGAACCTTCATCAAAACAAGTTTGTCCAAAAAGTGCAGCTTGTTGATCACCAGCAGTCCCTGATACAGGTACATCTGTATCCAATATTTGTTTGTGCACATTTCCATAGGTTTCTCTATCACTGCTTGGACGAACCTCTGGTAAAATATCTTCTGGAACACCTAAAATTTCTAACAATTCCTGATCCCATTCTCCAGTATGAATATTGAAAAGAAGTGTTCTTGAAGCATTAGAATAATCAGTGATATGATTTCCTGTTAGCTTCCAAATTAACCAAGAATCAATTGTTCCTATAAGAAGACTTTGCTTCGAATAAGCATCTTTTACTTTAGCACTATTATCTAAAAGCCATCGAATTTTGGTTCCTGAAAAATAAGGATCTAAAACGAGGCCTGTCTTCTTCTTAAATAAGTCCTCATAACCTTCTTCTTTTAAGGTGTCACAAATATCAGTTGTTCTTCTGCACTGCCAAACAATTGCGTTATGAAGGGGTAATCCTGTTATTTTGTTCCATGCAACAACAGTTTCCCTTTGATTAGTTATACCAATTGAACAAATATCAGAAGAATCGATTTTAGCTTTTGTCATGGATCCAGAGATGGTTGTCAAAGTTTTTTCCCAGATTTCTGAAGGATTATGTTCTACCCAACCTGCTTTAGGGAAGATTTGTGTATGTTCTATATAATCTTTTGAAATTTCTTTTCCTTCTTTGTTAAAAATCATTGATCGTGAACCAGTGGTTCCTTGGTCAATACTCAGGACATACTTCATAATTTATGATTTAGTAGATGTTTTAAAATTGTTTAGGTGTTATTTTATGGTATCTTGTTGCCTACTACCCTGAGTAATTCTTTTTGTAGGTCTAAAAGATTTTTCTTTATCCAGTTCTTTGAGGGTTTCTGTTCCTTGAGTTGAATAGTATCTTCCTCTCCAAGAAACCTTTTTACCTCTTAAACCATAGAAAATTGCCACTCCAATAACTATAAAATTGACTAACTGGGTTATTGGGTAAAAAAGTGAGATCCACCACTTCATATCTCCTTTATTCTTGAAGTAAAAGTGTATAGTAGCTGCATAAGCGAGATATAAACCAGTATTAACAATTATTCCTATTGTATAGTCAGCCCAGAATAAGAAATTTCCATGATTAAAGAAGGATTGAATCATGAAGTATGGTGAAAATAAGAAATATAATAACCATAAAATCATAAATCCTATTCTCCAAGGAGTTAAAGTAACAATTCCACCCCATATAGCTCGCCTAAAAGCTCTGAAAAATTGTCCGAAGCCTTCAGGATACATTCTTGTTTGAACAAGTCGAGTTCCATCCATAAAACTAAGACCTAACTCCTTTTCTTTACACAATTTAGCTAACGCAACATCTTCTACAAGAGAACTACTTATAGCCATATGTCCTCCAAGCTCTTCATACCCATTACGTGTAAAAAGCATATATTGACCAGAAGCTAAGAATGAATCTTTATTATATGGATTACTAATATCTTCCCTAGGTCCACCACAGAGAAAACTCAGAAAGTAGAGATAAGTTGGGAAAAATTCATAGAATTTATATGCTTCTAGATAAGGAAGGAGCGAGAAAAGTGCCACTTCTGAACCAAGAAGGTGAGAAACAGTGATTCTCAATGACTCAGGTGTATGTTTAGTGTCTGCATCTGTGAAAAGCAACACATCACCTTGTGCAGCTAGATAACCTATATGACAGCCATAGGATTTTCCAATCCACCCAGTAGGAAGATTTTCATCTATAATTGTTTTAACTCCATAGGATTCAGCAATTTCAACTGTTTTATCTTTTGAACCACCATCAACAACTATAATTTCATAATGTGGGTAGTTCAGTCTTGTCAAACTGGTTAAACATTTTCTAATATTTACTTCTTCTTCCAACGTAGGAACAATGATAGACACAAAAGGAAGCTGTTCATCTCTTAAAAATAAGATTTGCCATTCCTTGCGACTGTGTTGAAGGAGTACAAAGAAATAAATGAAACAAGTAATTACTAATCCTATATAGAGGGATTCAAAGAACCAAGCCACTAAGTACACCTTCTCATGGATTAGGTAATAAGATAAGTCAGCTTGTTTATATAGTTTATTAGTTCAGTGTTATTCTTTACATAAAAGGATTGACTAACAAATGAAGAGTTTTCTATAAGAATTAAATTAAACAAAAACAGAGATTAGAAAGAGATAATCTTTCTAAGTTGTTTGAATAGGACCTTCTGGAGTCATGTACACAGTGTGTTCATGTTGACTAATAAAAGATTCAGGTGTATCTGATAGAACGTGATATTGATAGAGTGCACCTACATTAATTAGTTCTCTTATACCCATTTTAGCTTTTGCTGGACCAAGTTCTTTATAGATCCATCTTGTAGCTACTGGAAGACGGTTATATTCTCTCTCCAATAATCGTCTCACTTGCTTTGCAGCATCAGTACGTAAAGGAAATCTTCCTTCAGCTAAACGAATAATATATAATTTTGTTCTATCTTGATGAGATTCTCCTGCCCCAGTAGTTGCGAAAGTTTCGATAGCATAAGCTTCATCTTGAAGGACTAAATTACCTTTTCTACCGGAAACATTAGGAATTGATTTAGGACCATGGACTCTATAAGGCAAGAGTAAATGACCAGATAGATCTTTTACAGTTGTAAAACCATATCCTTCAATTATATTTTCTATTAAATCGCCTAATTTTCCTGTATAAGCACCAGCTCGAATAACTTTAACAGCTGTTTCTGTAGCTTCTTTACTTGCTTTTATTAAATCATTATGAACATCATTAAATGCTACTGTTAATGCAGTATCCGCTATAAATCCCTCATATTGAACACCACAATCAAGTTTGACTACATCTTCCTCTTTCAGAACCAACTCGTCTTCCCAAGGACAAGTATAATGAGCAGCATGATTATTTACTGCAACATTAAGAGGAAATGCTGGTTTCATACCTGCATCAGCAATCATTTTATCAGCAGTTTCACACAAATCTAATGCTTTAACTCCTGGTTTAGCCATTGTTTTGAGATGTTGGAGGATATCTTTAGCTACATTACCAGCTTTTTGATATTTTTCTAAGGGAGTTAATTCCTTCTCTTCCTCAACTTCTTCTTTAACTTCTTCTGTTTTTTCTTCTTTGACTTCCTCTTTAGTCTTCTTTTCTTCAGCCATTTATTTCACCAGAATTGAAAACCACTCCTTATTAATATATTTAACTCTGATGTTTTGACACAAAAATTGAAAAAAAAAAATGATTAAAGAAAAAAACTAGAAAGGTAGTAAGTTTGGTAAACCAGCCATAATAGCAATTATAGCTCCGAGGAATATTAAAACAACAAAAACCCAAGCTGCAACATCTTTATTTGAACTAAATCTAGATTGTCCGTCCATAGTATACATTCTTTTTATCATTACATATGGTCTCATTGTTCTTCTATACCAACCTATAATTTCTACTTGAGAACCAATGATTTTCTCGACTCTGAAGAGAGCAGTTATCCATCTCATAAATCCAAATAGAGGGTTATAATCTAGAGTAATAATTCCTGATGGATCTTGAAGGACCACATCTTCACTGAAATAATATCCAGGGGTTCCTCGACCAATAATAGTTCCTCTTAAGCGTATAGGTTTCCCTCTAAAAGGCGAAGCTTCAACATACCCATTATCTGAAGTATCTGTAACTGCATGCATGATAGATACCAAAGGGATATCCTCACGTAGTTTTGGATAACGTATTTTTATTCGCCAAATCCAAAGTAAACCAGCAATAGCAAGCCCTGCTCCAACAACGAGCCACACCACATTCATACTGACAGTCCATACATTATAGTAATTTAGTAAATAGAGTACACCTCCTGTACCAGGAAGAATAAAGAGTAATATTGGAGCGACATACGAAAGGAGCAGATCTATTAGGAATTCATCCCATAAACTCTCTTTAACTTGGTCTTCCCCTAGAATTGGAAAAGCTCTAGGTATCTGCATTTCTTCTGACAAATCATCTAGTGCAAGTAATCGTTTTGCTACTAACGGATGTGTGGATTGTAATTCAAGAAAAGCTGCCCAAGGGCTTTCTAAATCCCAAGCTGCAGCTTTTGCTACTAGTTCAGGCTTAACTTCTCCAGCTCTAGCTTGAGCTTGAGCAGACATAACAAGACCTTGTGCTGCTTTGATATCAAAGATATTCAATGATCGAGTTGTATTGACAAAATTTGAACGAGAATATGCTCTAGTTCTGGTTCTTCTGTCTACTCCTTTATCATTCATAGTAGTTGCATAAGCTTCCTGTGTCTGGACCATACCATAAGCAATTTTGACTAACGCAGTCGCTAAACCTTTAGGATTTCTTGTTTCTTCACCTGAAAATCTATCTGCATAGTATTCTCTCACTCTACTTAAGAACAAAACCAAGAACTGGCTTATAATATAGAAAATGAAAGACACAACCATAGTCACTACTGCAGCAATAGCAATATATCCTGCTGCTTTATTATTATCTCCACTACCTCTAATAAATCCAAGTCTCAAAAAACCTCTAGAGAAAAGGTAGAAAGTATAGAGTATCATTGGAACAGCACTAGCAATTGTCATAAATGCAAAATCACGGTGAGCTATATGTCCTAGTTCATGCGATACAACTGCTTCTTGTTCTTCAGGTGTAAGTAAATTTAGTAAGCCATCTGACATTACTAATCTTGCATTTTTCTTGAATCTTCCATAGGTCAATGCAGTTGGCATTTGGTCATGAATCATACCAACTTTCTGGATAGAGAGATTTTGCAACTGACTTTGATCTGCAATTAAACTTGCTAGATGAGGAGGCAACTGCATTGGATCTATCCAAGTCATTTTGTATAACCATCTAAAATTCAAATCAAGAAGCCATGGAGAGATGAGAAATTGTACAATCACAATGCCTATTGTTATTAAAATGGGGAATAATATAAGTGCAAAGGAAGAAGATGAAGCTATTTGGTATCCATAATAGGATGCAATTAAAACAGCACTAATCACTACTGCATAAACTAATCCCCATAAGAAAGCTAAAGTAAGCAATCCTCTAAAAATTATTCTAAATTTCATGTTATCAAGATAATCTAATACAAACTAGTATAAATAACTTCATTTTTTAAAGAAATTTCACATACATTTTTTACTTTAGATCATAAAATTATTTAGTTAAACTTAAGCTCTAATTGCTTGTAAAAAGAGATGAATTGTATCATCAAAGTTAGTAAAGTGATAAAAGATCAGTCATAGAACCAATAGTTGCTGAAGCTTTAATTTCTTTCCTTCTTGTCCCTGGTGCGCCTTCTGTACCAAAATAGATAAAATCTATCTTAGCATTTAGAGCTGTTTCAGCGTCTACCCAAGAATCTCCAATGAAAATAGTTCTTTCCTTTGTTGCTTGAAATTTTTCCATCAGAGTGTAAATACCTTCAGGATCAGGTTTACTTTTAGTAACATCATCTCTTGTTAAAATATATTCAAAAAGATGATTGAAATTGTATTTCTCTAGCGCATAACTGGCAATTTTTCGGGAATTATTCGTGTATAAAACTAGTGTATGACCTTTATCCTTAAGTTTCTCTAATGTAGTGATTACATCTTCTTCAACAAAAGCGTTTTCATACCCTTTAAATTCATATTCTTCTAATAATTTCCATGCTTTTTCATGTAATTTGCCTGTTGAATCTTTTTTATCTATTAGAGCTATAAGTTCAAGTATAGTATAGATGGTTTCAGATATTTTTCTATACTCTTCTTTATCAACAATATCTCTGAGAATCTCTCGAAGTCTATCTCTAATCCCCATATAGTCAATCTTGGATTGAATTAAAGTTCCATCCATATCAAAAATTAATAATAACTTCGAAGTAACCATTTCCCATTTCGGTATTTTTTGTTAAGATTTTTAATAATTTGGGTTAACACAAATACAGAACAATAGTTAATTTTTTATTTTTACATAGGAATACTATTTTGGTGTCCCTTTGAGTACAAAGAGTCTTGAATTCGTGTTTGTTCCTTATGAACCTATATTCTCTAATTTAAAAGAAACATATAATCAATATTCAAAATTATATAATGATTTTAAAGATGCAGGGGAGGAAAATATAGCTTTCAAAGTATTATCATATCATTATGCTGGAATGTTATATATAATCAAAGCAGATGAATTAAGAATAAAAAAGAAGTATAAAGATGCTCTTATTAATTATGAAGAAGGTCTAAAACTTATTAATAGATCTCGAGCATCCAGAGGAAGGGAAGGCGATAGAATATTCAACGAGATGGTCTTGTGGATAAACTATTGCGAGGCAATGATAAAACTATGTCAAAGTTTTAGTGAAACAGATTTGTCAAAAAAGATTAAACTTCTTGAAGAGAGTGGTGAATTAAATAGAGATTTTTATGAAGCACGCAAATTAGAGGAGGATAAGACAAACCTAATAGCAGCTAAAGCTAGAGATTGTTATACACAATTTATTTACAATCTTGCATTATCAGAATTACATAAAAATAATTCAAAAGTAGCTAAAAAATATCTTCTTGAAGCTAGAAAAGAGATTATGAAAGCAAATTTCATCTACAAATCACTAAATGAAGAGCTAAATGAAATACAGAATAAAATAGATGAAATAACAAAAGCACATATAGTAGCCAGAGCTGAAGGATTTTGGGATAAAGGGTCAATTCTCATCTCTGAAAGTAAGTTTAATGAAGCTCAAAGGTATTTTACCATTGCCTCCAAATACTATGCAAGAGCGAGTGTTATTTGTGCAAATTTTATGGAACAGAGATTGTATCTTGCTTTATCTAGAATCACAGAAGCAAGTCAATATGAAGCTGAAGCAAATGAGATGTATAAAAGACAAGACAAACCTAAAGAAGCAAGTGAAATGTTTAACAAAGCTGTTGACATAGTAGATATTGCATTAGGATTGCTTACTAGTATTAAAAGTGAATCTCTAATAAACAACATGACAGCTCAAAGATCATTTTATGAAGCACTTGCTTTAGAAACTGAAGGAATCTTTCTATTTGATAGTGAACAATTCAATGAAGCACTTCAAAACTTTGAAAATTCTATGAAAAAACTTGAAGAGACTCAAGTTAGTGCTTCTGAAGGGAATATTGATCAACTACTTGAATTCGTTCGGACTGCAAAAAGTGAAGTAGAAGGATATATTTCCATGGCTCAAGCAATGTTATAATTGATGAGTATAGTTTGTTTCGGAAGATTTTAAACTCATCTAAGAAACTTTAGTTGAAGAATCATCTATGACGAAATAACGGTCTTGGATTGCCCTAAAGGCAATGACATGTGATGGGCGAACCGAGATGGTTCTTCATCACTTCACACTATAACAGACTCAATTATCGAATTATATTCATAAAATGATAGTCTTTTATGTCCTGTTGCTGAAACTAAACCTAGTGAATTTCCACCTGATAAATCATCTTGTAAAGAGAAATAGACGAATCCTTTGAATTTCACTTCCTTTAGAACAAGTTCTAACATAGCTGATAATGCTCCAGCTTGTATTCTTTCTCCATACATAACCGCAGAAATACCAAATTCGCAAATCCATAACTCTTTTGTCGAAGATGTTGCTTTCTCTAGAAATGGTGTTAAATCCAATTCTCTTGCATGTACAATATAATAGTCTATACCAACAAAATCAACAGTAGTATTTGCCCAAATTGATTCAAAGACACTATCTGGGTAATTAAAAGTATTGAAATCATTGTAGGAAAGATTTACACCAATTTCAGTGTCGTTAGAATAAGTACGTAATTCGGTTACAGTGTCTTCAATTGCTTCAGCCCATTCATCTGGTGTCGGGATATCTTTAACATATGCCGATGAGAAACCATAAGGTTCAGGAAAAATTAATAGAAATTCTGGATCACAAAGTTGGATGAGTTCTATTGCTTGGTTTTCAATCTCAGCAATGAAATCTGAAAAATCAACAGATTGAAAGTTCCAAATTGGATATCCAAAACCATAGGTTGATAGCATTATTTTAAATCCATTTGCTTTGAGTTCATTCGTTATGTATTGTAATTCTGTAGTATAATTATAAAGCAATTCTGATTTGATGTCCATACGGACAGTAGTAACATTTAAATCTAGCAACATTTCGAGTTCATTATTAAATGTCTCCATATAATTTTCAGGAAGTGACTGTTGATAAGTTATTGTTTGAAGAGACACTCCAAATTCAAAATCATTTCTTATAGGATATTCAGGACTATAATTCTTTGAAGTATAATGTCCAAAAGAAGCCATTGTTCCAATATTGAGTAAAGTAAAAACTATGATTAAAATTATACCTAGAGCATAAATACCTTTAGCACCATTATCTAGAAAAACCTTAATTTGAGGTAAAATTGCAGGTTTAGCTTGTTTAGTAGTATCAATCTCCTCTGTAAATACGCTCTCCCTGCTTTTAACCTTGGTTCTATCTGTTGCTATTATTTCCTTTTTCTGTTGTTTTTTATTTGTGTCTTGAGTAGGTTCATAAGGTTTCTTGAATTTTATTGGGACAGCAAATGGTAGAAGAATTAAAACTGGATAAAAGTAACCCACAGCTCCATAGAGAAAAGCTTCGAAAGAAGCATATCCCACAGAAGGTATAATCATAAACCACTCCAATGCTTTTGGAAGAATAAATGAAGTCTGTGCTTCAACAAAATTGAGCAACAGCATACTTGATTGTAAAGCAAGAATTGTAAATAAAACATTGATTATCTTTCCCCACCTTGTAGCTTCTATTGAACCTTTAAATGCAAGAATTGTTACTACAAGGTTGTTAATAAAAAGAAGAATACAACCTACTAAAGCACCCCATACAAATTCAATTGATAAGGACAAGTTGAACCAAAGAAATGATATTATCGTGCTTACTAATATCACTACAGCTGAACTTACATTCCAAGCTTTTTTAGTAAAATTTGGTTTCGAGAATGTATCATAAATAAGTTTTCCCGATACACTTGCATTATAAAGTAATGCTAAATATGAAAAAACAATAGCTGCTTCAGGTGGTAATATAGACATTTGTATTCAACCTAAAGTTACTAGGACGTTTAAATAACTTACCATTTCTGGTCTTATGAAATCAGTAAATTTTTCAAATCAAATAATGTTCCTTTATAATCAGGACGTGTTTCAGCTGTTATTGTATCTTCATTCTCCGCATCAGGTTCTATAAGGAAAGCCTGATAGCCATACTTCTTAGCATGTAAGTCTCGATAAGCATCATTACCAATCATCATAGATCTTTGAGGATTAATTTCTAAACTTTGCGCAATATTTAACCAGTAATTTTCATTATTTTTACAATAATAACTATTTTCAGCATGAGTAATATGATCAAAGAATTTTTCTGAAATACCTCCCCAAATCATCCGTTTTTGAATTGCTATAAACGGGAATACCGGATTAGTAGCTAGAATAAGTTTTGTTTCGGGTAAATTTTTCTTCAAACTTTGTAAAAGCTCTTTAGCTCCATCTACTTTATGAATTAAAGGTTTAATAACATCAAAATCAGTTTGATAAAAATCAAGAAATCTTTGCGAGATTTTATCACAATCCACATCAAATTTCGGACAAAAATCATTTAGAAAATCTTCAAGAGCAGTGGTAGTTGGATTATCACTGTTTTCCATAACATCTGTAGATTTCAATAATTCTTGATAGAAAGATTCAGGATTTGGAATCAAATCAATGAAAAATTTCGCTGCAGCACCTAGATAGGTTTTAATAAATTGCTCAGGTTCGAAATAAATTAAAGTTCCATCTAAATCAAATAATAAAGCTTCATATGTCATATCTTTACAGTTCCTTATTTTAGAAATTTATAATACTTATCTAAACAGATACCTATGCATCCTGGTCCAGCATGCGTAACAATGGTCATTCCAACATCAGAAATTGAAGTATTATATTCTCTAGGTTTGATTTTATTTTCTATGTAATCTTTAAGAAAATTAGCTGATTCTAGGTTTTGTGCATGCATGATATATGCATTGAATTTATCAGGTCTTCCAGTTTTCTCATATACAGTGTTAAAGGATTCTATTACAGCATTACTATGTCCTCTAACAGTCTTTTCTACTTCCATCTTTCCATCAATAAAACATATGACAGGTTTCATATCTGCTAATTTTGCTATCCAATATTTAGATTTACTCAAACGTCCTCCTCTATGTAAATAAACTAAATCTGGAACAGTAAATGCTATTTCTAACTTATCTCTATATTCATCAAGTTTAGGGATTATCTCTTCAGCTGATTTTCCTTCTTTTGCTAACTCAGCAGCCATTATAGCTAATACTCCTAGACCAAAAGTAGCTAATTTAGAATCATAGATGTAAATCTTTGCAGGATTTTTAACAACTTTTTCATACCTTTTTCTAGCATTTATTGCAGTATTATAAGAACCAGAAATCCCAGAGGAGATCACAATATTAATCACTTCATCTACATCTTTACCTAATTTCTCAAACAATTCATACTGATGAGCAAGTGTAGGATTAGCAGTTTGAGGTAATTCATCTGAAGCATAAAATTTCTCATAATATTGCTCCATAGTGATATCAACACCTTCATAGAAGACATCATCGCCAAATCGAATTACAGTTGGAACTAGAGCGATATCATATTTTTTCACTAAATGTGCTGGTAAATCTGCTGCAGTATCAGTCATTATCTTAACTGTCATTGGTGAAACCTAAAGAAAAAGAAAAGGAGATAAATTTAAACTTTGCTCGAAAAGATCAATATTCAAAATCTTTTGTCATAATTAAAACGATTGTACCCGGACCAGTATGAGCACTTATTACACCACCGACATTGAAGATTTCACCAATATTTAAATCTGGATTGTCTTCTTTTATTTTCTTAGCATAATTTTCTGTTTCGAATCTAAATACAGCTTGGGTAAAGTGCAGAGTAAGTTTACTCAAATCACTTTCACCAAGATCTTCTTTAAGTAGTTCAACCATAGTATCTACAGCTTTATCAAGTCCTGTTACGCTTTTTAAAACCTCAACCTTACCATTAATAAAATGAAGAATAGGATTTTTCGATAGAAGTGACCCTAAATAGTATTTAGCTCTACTTAACCTACCACCTTCGAATAACCAGCGCAAATCTCCTACTGAGAAGTAAAATGAGATACAACTCTCTTGCCATTTATGTAGTTTTTCAATAATTTTTTTAGCATTTAATCCTTGTTTAACAAGACTAGCAGCTTTTAAAACAACTAATCCGAAGGGAGTACTAGCAGATTGAGAATCGTAGAGGTGTATTTTTGCGCCATCAGGGTTGGATTTTTCATACATTTTTTTAGCCATTCTAGCATTAGCGACAGCTCCACTAAGTTCGCTAGATAGATGCATAGATATTATTTCATCATACTTCTTACCATGAATCTCATAAGCTTTTAGCAAATCAGCTTGAGTACTTTGTGAGGTAGTAGGATGTTCTGTAGTCTGAGACAATTTTGCATAAAATTGTGAAAGTGTGAGAGTTTCCAGCTCTTTGTACTCCTCTGTACCAAACATTACTTGCATCGGAACCCATTGAATATCATATTTATCATAAAGAGTGACATCATTAGGAAAATTCAAATCTGCGCTTGTATCGCAAATAATCTTAACTGTCATAGGTTTTAACCGTGGTAGGTTTTTTTTAAATATTTGCTATTATATTTTGATATAATAGTGATGTTCTACAAAAAATACCAAAGAGCAAAATATTTAAGTTGGCTGTATAGAGCATGTTTAGAAATTGAAGGATTAAGAAGTCCATGCAACACAGAATCGGAACAAAACTAGTTGTATATCTTATAATTACTCTATTTGCAAGTTTAGCTTTCAACCAATCATCGATTCAACGAAATGTTTTAGCTTTATCAGAAGATCATTCCAACACTAATAAAATAAATAATTTTCCTAAACTTAGTCCAATAAACGATTCATTTCTACAAAGACCAATACTCGATATTGCAAAAACAGTAAACACAACTGAAGTAAATCTTGATAATAATGTGTGGATTAGAGTTAATGTAACAATCAGAAATATTGGTAATGCAACAGCTTATAATTTAACCTCAGTTGATCCAGAATTTAATGAATGGGCAGTTTCAAGTTTAAATGTTACTCAACAGAGATGGGTGATAATTGAAGTAAATGCTTCTGCATATTATTATTATTATTTTAGACCAATACTAGAAGGCAATTTCACTTTAGAACCTACTGATATTGTGTATGTGGATATAAACGGTACTGAATATCATGCACAATCACAACGTTTCACCATTTTATCTTTTAGACCTGAGAATATTGCAGTGATAGATGCTGAGCTATGGTTAAATATTCTATACTATAGTTTAATTATTGCTGGTTCTTTAGCATCTATAGTGTTGTTTGATTACTTTGTTATTAAACGATCAAAAGATGTTAAAAAAGTTAAAGAGAAAGTGGAGAAGAAAGGAGTAGCTGCTCAAAAAAGTAAACAACGAATCAAGAAGCAGAAGAAGAAACGAAGATAATCTTCTTCTCAACCAAATCTCACATTTTATATATCCTTTTTTTAAATTGAGCTTAATGTCGTTAAAAGAAATTCTTGAGATGAATTTAAAATATTTATTAGTGGGGGGAAAAGGAGGAGTAGGTAAAACAAGTATTGCTTCTGCATTAGCAATTACATTAGCAGAGCATGGACGTAGAGTTCTTCTCATCTCAACTGATCCTGCACATAGTATCTCTGATTCCTTTGATATGGATTTTTCTAAAGGAGAGATTACAAAAGTAAAAGGTGTGGCAGGAGATCTCTTTGCTCTTGAGATTAATCCTGCAGCTGCTGGAGATGAAATTTCTCAAGCTATTGGACAACCTATGCAAGCTGATCAATTTTCACAATTTGCCTCTATTCCTGGATTAGGTGAACTTCAGCAAGGATTAGGACAAGATCTTCAATCAATTCCTCCACCTGGCATGGATGAAGCTTTATCTTTCGCAAAGATTCTTGAATATGCTGAGGATGATAATTATGACACAATTGTTCTTGATACAGCTCCAACTGGACATACACTTAGACTTTTGAATTTACCTGAGTTCTTAGATTCTTTTCTAGGAAGGATACTGAAAATGAAGACTTTTTTGTCTAATGCTATGAAAATGATGAAATCTTTATTCGGTGGAGACCAAGAAAAAGACAGGACTATTGAAACATTAGAGTTAATGAAAGAAAAAGTATTGATAGCTAGAGATAAATTGATGGACGAAACACAAACCCAATTTGTTAAAGTATTGATTCCAACTTTGATGAGTGTTTTCGAAACAGAAAGATTAGTTGAAGAACTTAACCAACATCTCATTCCTCATAGGTTTTCTGTTATTAATATGGTTAATCCTGAAAACACCAACTGTTCTTATTGCATGCACAGATATAATGAGCACAAGAAAAACATAGAGTATATTAAATCTGTTTTTCCGTTAGATCAAACAACAATTGTAGAAGCATTTGATAGAGAAATTCGAGGATTAGACATGCTAAAAGAGCTAAACACTAAGCTCATATTAGAGTGATAAAATGAGTACATATTCTGATGTAATGAAGTTAAGAGAACAAAATTCTAAAAGATCTTATGCTGATGCACATTGTCACCTTATTCCTGAATGGTTCACTATGGACGAGATAAAGGAAATTGTTGATAAATCTAAACAAGCTCAAGTTGATTTAATCGTTAATAGTGTGGTTGACCCTGAATATTACGAATTCGCACTAGAAACCACGAAATTTGAAAGTATTCATCTTACAATTGGTTCTGATCCCACCAAAATCTCCAATAAAAGATTTGATGATTTTACTGGATTCTTCAAAAAACATGAATCAGACATTGTTGCTATTGGTGAGATTGGATTAGATTTTCACTGGGTAAAGGAACAAGAAAAACAAGTGGAGCAAGAGAAATTTTTCAGAATGTTTATTGATTTTGCTAGAGAGAATGATAAACCGATAGTGATACATTCGAGAGCAGCAGAATCTAGAGTTATTGAGATACTTAAAGAAAAGGGAGCTGAAGAAGTCTTAATGCATTGTTTCAGTGGAACTGAAGAACAAGCCAGAGAGATATCGACTTTAGCTTGGTATGTTAGTGTTCCTACAAGTGCAATATATAAAAAGAATTTCCAAAAAATTCTGCAGTCAGTCTCTATAGATAGTTTATTATTAGAAACAGATAGTCCATTCCACGCCTTAGTAAAAGATCAGAAAAATGATCCATCTAACATCCCAATTTTATGTAGACATGCATCTAGAATTTTGGAAGTAGAAGAGAAAGATTTAGCAGATATTGTTTATAAAAACACTCGAACATTCTATCGAATTTAAGAGAATTAAAGGAAAGCAATACTAGAAAAATCTTTACCAAGTAAATAACGTGAAATAATAGATTGATGAGTTTCAGTTTTTTCCACTTTTCTTATTCGTCTTAGAGTTTCTTTTGTCTCCCTAATATGATTTGAGCTAGTTGAATAGAATACTTTTGTAATCTCTTTTGTTTTATTTGTTAAATTTATTCTACTATTTATGTCTTTGAATAAATTTTTCGATTTTCTATTGGTTGAAATGATTTCCCAATTTGTGTGAAAATAATGGTATAAATTGTAATTTTTTAATGGAAAAGAAGAGGATTTTAGAACATTTTCTCTATCTTTAACTTCCTTGACTAATTTATCGTTTTCAGTAATAGTATATGCATTAATATTCCTATTCAAATCTATAGCTTTTTTCCTAATATCATTAATGGTACTCGCTTTAGGAATAAATTTGATTAACTCAGAAGTAAATAAACCTGCGGCTGATCCAATTGTTGGTGAATCTACCAAATCTATTGTTATTCCAGAAACCATTTTTTTTGCAACAAGTGCATGTTCATACACTGCAGGAGTAAAATAGGAAGAATGAATACTGATCAAAGAATCATATTCTTCTGCAAGAAAAGTATATAGTTCAACGAATTCTTTGATATTAGGAGCAAAAATCCTTGCTTTTTTGTCACCATTAATAATAGATATCAACTCATCTGTATGGAGTTTATCTACACTTTCCCTTTCATAATGAGACTCTTTTTTAGAATCTTCTATGGAGTAACCTACAGGAAAAATATGCTCGTTTCTATATAATTCTAGAGGGATTTCTCTTGAACTATCTATAACTATTGCTTGCTTCATGGTAACAGTCTATATTCATCATATGTTTTAGATAAATCTTTCCTATTCGTTGTTTTTGTTACCAGATTCTTCTTGTTGCTGTTTTTTAATAAATTCCTCGTAGTCTTCCACTGATACTTCTACTGCTATCGTACCTGACCATCCACATTCCTCATTCCTGCAAACGTGTTGAGGCATACCAAACACAGCAGGAATATACTTTGTAGCATGAAAACAGACTGGACAAACCGTCACTGTATCCTTTATACTACGTTTTTTAAATGAAGGTTTAGGAAAATTCTCAGATTCGTCTTCTTTAATTTATGTCACCTATTTTAGAATTGTACTTCAATGTTGTTTGCTGGAAAACCAAAATCTTCAAGAATTTGCTTAATTTTATATCGATGATCACCTTGAAGCTCAATTCTACCCTCTTTTTGAGTACCACCACAAGCTAGCTTAGATTTTAGTTTCTTAGCTAATGCGCTTAAATCTACTTCATTAGGGTCAATTCCTGTGACAAGAGTATAGTTTTTACCATACCTTCTCTTTTCCAAAAAAACTCTTATAATCTGTTCTTCTTTAGCTATTTCCTCACAGACACATAAATCTTGAGGAAGACCACATACACTGCATAAATCGTCTTCTAACACATCTATTAAGAAGTGATAAGCATATTTATATTTTGTCATTTCCCCTTTTTTAAAAACACACAAAAATCATTTAATAATAGTAGAATTTAGTAGAGTTAATGACTATCTTAATCGTGGATGCTTTAGCAGCAAACGAAGGACGTAGAAAATTCTCTAGAGATGCTATAGGAGTAGGTCCACGATTATTAGCAGGGATTTGTGAAAAAAATAACAGAGTTGCTAAAATAGTAAGAGTCGAAGATTTACTTGATAAAGAACATTTTTTAGATAGAATAAACTCTAAAATTTTTCTCATAAGCGCAATGTCAGTGGATAAAATAGCTGTACAAAGAGTTATTATACGGATTAAAAAGAACATTTCAAAACCAATAATAATTCTCGGAGGACCAATTGTAGCTGAACAGACAATTTTACGAGAAATTGATATATCAGCAGGAATTGTGGGAGAAGGTGAGTACATTTTAGATGGTCTTCTTAGGAACGATTTTTCTTTTGAGAACCTTGGTACTGTTCTAGATGAAAGAATCAATATCGATAAAATTAAAAATTCATTGATAATTCAAAATCGCAAATTAAGTACAGAATCTATCTTTGAGGAATTTCCTCCTTCTACAAATAAAATAACAGATTATCCAGATTATTGGTTTTCCAAAGTGTATGTTGAGATAACACGTGGTTGCTCTAATCATTTTAGAGGAGACATAGTAAAAAAACAAGGGGGATGCAGCGATTGTGGAAATTGTAATGATCCTGATGACGTTTTTAGAGCTGATTGTCCTGAAGATATCCCACCAGGATGCGGATTTTGCTCAGTTCCAGCTACTTTTGGACCTCCTAGAAGCAAATCACAAGCATTGGTTGTTAAAGAAATAAAGGAACTTTTTCGAAAGGGAGTAAGAAGGATAATTCTTTCTTCTCCAGGTTTCTTTGATTACTTTAGAGGAGAAAACAGCAAAACTCTTTATTCTCCAACCAAACCTTTACCAAATTTAAAGAAGATTTCAGAGTTGCTAACTGAGCTTGCGCATATTAGGGATGAGCAATCTGAATTATGTAGCATATCAATTGAGAATGTTAAACCATCACTAGTAAGTGAATCAGGTGCAAGAATCATAGGAAAAACTCTCCCAGAAACAGCCATAAGTATTGGATGTGAAACATTTGATGTAAATCACAGTACTGCAATAGGAAGA
Source organism: uncultured archaeon (assembly GCA_964549075.1). Classification (GTDB taxonomy): domain Archaea; phylum Asgardarchaeota; class Heimdallarchaeia; order Heimdallarchaeales; family Heimdallarchaeaceae; genus UBA460. Next base: position 95,738 of record CAZJUB010000001.1, read on the forward strand.
CCTTCTTCCTCAAATCAAGCTTTAGAAGCAGCAAGAATGTTCAAGGAGGTAGGAATTGCCCCACAGATTTATCTTATTCATTCGTTACCAGGAGAAACTACAGAAACCTTGAGAACTACAAGAAAAGTCGTGAACGGAAAACTGAAGGATTTTGCTGAAAAAATAACAGTGTATAAATATCTTCCTCTACCAAATTCACCTTTTACTGTAACAGGATCATCTGCTCCTGCTGATAGAAAATTGTTATCAGAAATACGTAAAAGACTCATACAAGATATAATTGATTTTAATAAGAAAAAGAAAGAAGAATTAATAGGTGATAAATTATATCTAATTGTGGCTGAGAAGGATCTTCAGCATAAGAATTACTACTTTTCATATCCAATATACAGTGGACCAGCTGTAACAATCTATTCTGAAAACAATATTCTAGGTAAAACTGTTCTTGCAGAAATTACTAGAGCAATCACTGACAGATTAGTAGAAGCTAAGATTATTAAAGAGTAGAAATTTTTACATTCCACTTTTATAATCTATTCCTAAAGCCAAATATTTGACTAAATTTGGATCTTTTATCCTCAAAACTCTTCTAATTGCAAAAGGTAGTATGAAAGCGATAAAAACAACTACACCTCCAAACCACGGATATATCCAGATATTCCATTCTAATAAAAATCCTATTAAGAATATTACAAAACCAAGCATAATTAAAGCCAAAGATACCCATCTAAAAGTGTTGTAAATCCTTACTCTTCTTTGAAAAAAAGTTTCAACATTAATTTCTTTATCCAATTTTACACCATGTAAAATAGAACACAAGTATTTATTAAATTTAACTAAATGTCAGCTAATTATTTATGTTTCTAAATGTCTTATTTCTTTTTATTTAATATTAGTTGGAAAGTGGATTATTTCATTATCTAAGGAGAATAAACTCCTGTAAACCTATCATATGTTCCTTGAAGTTTTCCATTATTTTGAAGAAATAATAACCAATTATGTATTTCACCAGGTAAGAGAGGAATTAATTCTGCAAGTCCGATATCTTTTGATCCTATAGTCAGAGGTCTTAAGCTATTATACAAACCACGTTCATATGTTGCCTCTGCTATAGAAATAGTTGTTATTGCTTGAAGGTGAAGTCTTCCTGATACGCTTAGAATACACCAGAGAAAGGATTTTGCAATATCTTCTATTACTCTTCTAAGCTCATCATTTACAGTTGGGCTTCGATATCTATCTTGAAGAAAAGGAACAAGAAAATCTCTTAACTCTTGATAATTTTTCTCTATCATAGATTAACAAAACCATTCTCAACTATTAATTTTTCTCAAAAATCTGTTTTAGATAGTTAAATGATTTGCTTTGAAAAAAGTTCTTACCTTGCTTTGACAGGTTTAGCGATTAATGAACGTTGTTTGATAAGAATTCTATTAGAACATTTAGGACATTTAACACCAGGTAAAATTCTGAGTTCTCCTGGAGTTATTTCATTTTTACATCGTTGGCATACGTATTTTGTCATCGAATTTCACATTCTTCTTATATTCTTAATCTTTTCTGTTGCTGTTCTATAATTATCCAGAACTCTTTTTCTTGTTTTCTAGTAATTGGCAAATGATACCATGTAATTTTACAATTTGACCCCAATGATGAATTGCATGCATTGTAAGTATACCATATCTTTGAATAAAAGCATCTTGATTATCTTTCAAATCGCTTAGATTTCCACCTAACTTACCCAGTTCAACTCCCCTAAGAATTTCTTCGGTTTCATTTATAATTTGTTCGTAAAGCTTTAGACTTGATTCAATAACATTATTTTCATCTATCTCATCAAGTTTTTCAATGGAAAATTTCAAAGAATTATCTTTCATCATATTGTTTGTTGATCTGAGAGGAGAGAGTGCATGGTGAATCATATCTAAGAGTCTTTCTTCAACTTCAGAATCCTTCCACACTTCTTTTAAAGGAATTTTCATTGCTTCCTCTTTATATTCATTTCTTGTTTTAAATACATGTTCAAGATAACCTTTCTGGAATTTATTTTGAGTAACTAGATGAGAAAAATCTTTGGTAACCATTTTAAGCATTTTAACTAGAGGAAATAGACTATTTAAGAGTAAGTTTCTACAAAAAAATTGTGAGAGAAAGCTTTTACTTCTCTATTTGCTCAAATTCTTTAAATTCATCAAAATCTGCTTCTCCATCCATTAACTCACCAAGAGCGATTTCCAAATCTTCAAGAGGGAGTTTAATTTGTTTCATAGTATCTCTATCTCTAATTGTCACAGAATATTCTTTGAGAGAATCATAATCCACTGTAACACAGTAAGGAATACCTATTTCATCTGCTCTTGCATATCTTTTTCCTATTTTTCCACTCTCATCGTAGAAAGATAAGTATCCTGCATCTTTTAGTTCTTGGTGAATTTCTTGAGCTAATTCTGCTAAACCATCCTTTTTCATCAAAGGAAAGACTGCAACTTCTAAAGGTGCAACAACAGGTGGAAATTGGAACCAAGTCCAACCCCTATTATCTTCTCTGAAACATTTTTCTAAGACTGTATAAAAAATCCTTCCAACACCTAATGAAGGTTCACAGACGTGAGGAACAACTTTTTTACCATCTGGCATTGCAATTTCAAAGTTAGAATTTGTGGCTTTTGCATGTTTTTGAAGATCATAATCTGTCCGTAAAGCATTCCCAATAATTTCCATATGTCCTATAGACAGATCAGCTTCCAAATCAAAATTACCAGCTGAGTAATGAGGAGCTTCATTATCTTGCATATGACGGAACCAGAAAGAATCTTCGGGAACACCCATTGCTTGAAGCATTTCAGTTTCCATAGCTAAATAATACGCCAGATATTGATTTGGGATGAGTTTTTCTTCAACTGCTGCTTCTGTTGTAACCTTTAGTGGTTCATCCCATCCTTTTTCTTGCATTTCACGAGTAACCACATTTATTTCTATATCCGCTACCTCATGAAATCGTGGATGTTCATTCTCCTTATCATGATCATAGAACATCTCTATTTCCATTTGCTCGAATTCTCTTCCTCTAATTAAGAAATTGCGGGGAGAAATCTCATTTCTGAACGAAGATCCCATCTGAGCGATTCCAAAGGGAAGCTTGTTACGCATAAAATTCACTAATCGTTTGAAATTAATGAAAATGTTTTGAGCTGTTTCTGGTCTAAGATATCCATTAATTCCTCCAGTTGGACCAATTTCAGTTTTAAACATCAAGTTGAATTCTCTTGTTTTTGATAAAGTTCCTTTACAGTTTGGACAACTGATATTATTTTTACTAATTATTTTGTCCAATTCATCTAAAGAAAGACCTTCAGCTATCTGACTAGTTGCATCTTTAATAATGGTATCAGCTTTGAACATTGAGTTACATTGCTCACACTGAACCAAGGGATCTTCAAATGAGTCTAAATGCCCTGATGCTTTAAAAACTGCTTCAGGAAGTAGAACAGAACCTGCAACTTCGAAGATGTTATCTTCATCTAAAACAAAACTCTGTCTCCACAAATCAATAATCTTTTGTCTCATCAAAGTTCCAAGAGGGCCATAATCGTAGAAACCTCCTGCTCCACCATAAATTTCAGCTGTTGGATTTACAAAACCTCGACGAAGGCACACTTCGATGATTTTATCCATAAATCTTTCTTCAGACATTTTAATACAATGCCACAAAAGAGATGTGATTAATAAAAGCTTTGAAAAAAGTCAAAAAAAGAATAACTTAATTCATTATTCTCAAAAGCTGAAAATCTCATCAACTTTAAAAAGGCGCTCAAAAATTTAGCGGAAAAATCACTATTTCATAGCTTTTTTTCTCATTTCCTCAGGCATTTTTTCTATTGCATATCTTAGTGAAAGTCTTGGCATTGAATCTTTTCTTTTCATCACCCAATCGAAAACCTCTTGTTGATATGTATTTGATGCTTCTTTTAATATCCAGCCATAACCTTTCAATACATATATTTCTGAATCTTGAAATAAATCATTAGCAATATCAAAAGCTCCATCTAAGAACAAAAATCAATTTCTTTAAGTTTAGCGTTAGCATGCTCTTGTAATGTATCTAAAATGTGTTTAGTAAACTCCTCAATTTCCTTCTCCATAAATTAACAATTTGATATTGATATAAAATATTGTAGATTTATTCGTGAGATTGGAAAACAATCTTCGAAAGGAAAAATGTGATAGAATGGTTTTTCATTTATATAATATTTAAATACCAAAAAAGACATTTTTTTATGAAAAAAATAGAGTGGGCTATATCATGAAAATCAATGTAAAAAACATAGAAGATGACTTAGAAGGAAATTGGTGGAATCACATTAGTATAGCTGATTTCAGTTTCCAAGAAACAATCACAAATCTTAGTGAGCATGAAGTGAAATTAGATGATATTTTAATCCACAAACAGATTCTAGAAGGGGACAATTTCCCAACTATAGTCTACCACAAAATTGTCAAGGAAGGAACGAATATAATCACAAATGCTCAAATGAAAAATCTTCTAGAAGACAGATTAGTAAAATACATCAAAAAGAATAAAACTTTTCCAAATTTCTGTAGTGTAGCTAAATTTTTCAAGAATGGAGCAGCACAAGTAAATTACAAACCAACAAGGTATGATAGTTTTGCCTTGAAGATTATACCTGAAGTACATAATATCACTGATGAGAAAGAATTTTTATCTAAAGTTAAAACAACTAAAACCAAGACTCCTTCTAAAGCAAAAGAATGGGATATTGCAAGCAAAAGTAATCCTAGGAAGAAGTATATAGTCACCTATTCACCCGGAAGAGGTTGGAGTTGTATATGTCCTCAATATACCTTTCGAAAAGTAACATGTAAACATATACAAGAATGTAAAAACAAAATTTGATTCTCTAGCTAAAAAAATAGCGTTTTTACAAAAAATGTATAAGTGTAAAAATAATTTTTTACGTATGAATTCCAAGTTGGGAAATATTCTTTTCAGAATTCTCGCTGGATTTCTGTTGATTTTAGCTTGAGGGGGAATAATATTATATCTTTCGTTTATGAGAAATGAGGGATATTTAAACATAATAATCATTTACGAAATAGGAGTTGAAAAAGCAGTAATATCTCTTATTCTTCTTTGTATGTCTATATTTATAGATACTACAAAAATAAAAAATAAAACGCTAGAATCACTAAAAAAAATAAACATTCTAATTTTTTCAATAGCTTTATTTTTGTCATTATTTGCTGCAAGCTTGATTATTGCTGATGCTATTATTGGTCCTGGTGTGATAGATTTTAATTCAAATGGAATGGCAATTGTACGTAGTATAACTGCTCCCAATTCAGTCATATTACTTGTTGGAATAATTTTACTATCATATATTTGGTCTAAGTTAAATTTTAACAAGATACGAATATTTTATACTGTGATTGTTGTTGTAAGTTTATACCCCTTTTGTGAAGTAATTCTGTGGAATTTTTCATTCATGTGGTTAGAAATGAACTTAGATTTAAGTTATCTTTCCATGATTTTTCTAGCTTTGATGGGTTTAGTATTCTTAATTTTACCAATAAAAATTCGAAAGAAAGAAAAAAAGAAGATGAAGAGGAAATTAGATTGTTACTTCTATTTTGAGTTTTCGTACTAATTCCTTGTAACGGTTGCGAACAGTCACTTCAGTTACAGTGGCTGTTTCAGCAATTTCTCGCTGAGTTCGCCTCTCTCCTTCAGTGATACCAGCAATATATATTGATGCTGCTGCTAATCCAGTTGGATCTTTTCCAGCTGTAAGATTATGTTCTTTAGCTCTGTTAAGTAGTTCAACAGCCTTTCTAGATGTTCTTCCACTTAAACGGAGTTCTGCAGCAAAACGGACTATATAATCAGTCGGATTGGCTAAAGGAATTTTGATATCAAGTTCTCTGACTATAAGTCTGTAACATCTTCCGAGTTCTTTCTTGGAAATTCTTGAATGTCGAGCTATTTCATCAAGTGTTCTGGGAACACGTCTGATTCGAGCTCCAGCATAAGCTGTAGCACCAATCATAGCTTCGATAGAACGACCTCGGATCAATCGTTTTTCTATTGCTTTACGATAGATATTTGCAGCGGTTTCATTCACACTTCGTGGGATTCCGAGTTGTGAAGATAGACGATCTAATTCTGACATAGCATAAGCCAGATTTCGATCTATAGAACTGTGGACTCTAGTTCTAATCTGCCATTTTCTGAGACGATAGATCTGTGCTCTTCTCTTGGGAGAGAGCTTCTTTCCATACACATCTCGATCCTCCCAACCAATTTGAGTTGAAAGTCCTTTATCATGGATGGTGATGGTAGTGGGTGATCCAACACGGCTCCTTTTAGAGCGCTCTTCAGCAGTAAAAGCTCTCCATTCAGGACCATCGTCTATCAGCTTTTCTTCTACAACGGTACCGCAATTTCGGCAAATATGCTCTCCTCTTGTCTCATCCAGAATAACATCTTCACTGCCGCATTCAGGGCATTGAATGATTTCCTCCTCTTCTCTATAGGATGTATCTGGTGTTTCACTCATTCTTTCTTCTACCTACAATTATTTTGTTATTTTCTTAGCGAAAATGAAGTATCTGCATTACATATGCTAGGATACAGCTTTGGTGGATTATGTTAAATCAAATTTGTTGATTTTTCGGTGAGAATCTCCACAATAAACTATTTCCTTAACCTTACTAAAATGCAGAGAGACCAACCAATTTTACCCTTCGGATGCTGAGTTTTCGACTTTTAAATCTTTCTCTTTATATACTTTTCGCAATAAACTTTCGTGTTTTTTCACATATAAATCTTTCTGTTACTTAAGAAACATTTCACTAGATTTTGGGAAATAATTTCCTCAACCAAAAAGGGAATTTCTTCAACAAAAAGAGATGATGCGATTTTTTTCAAGAAAAGTACTATTTTAATCTTACTCTCATAATTCTGTCAATTTTTTTTTGTTTCTGTTTTTCTTTATTATTGACCTTCTTTCAGTTGCATAATGACCATTATTTTTTTCTCCACCAAGCTGAACATGTTTTCCTAGTATTGCTTCTAATTCTCTTTCCAGCTCTTTATTTATTTTAATTTCTCTTACTATTTTCCAATTTTTATGAAGAGTGATGTTTTGTGTTTTCATTTATCTCTATTTTATTCTGTTCTTGATCGTTAATATCAACTCTTATTTAGAAAATTATAGCATTATACTTTACAAAACTGTAGTTGTTAAAATCGGTAAACAAGGTTGATTTAAAGGATTTGAATTGTTGTGATTTGATTCTTTACTAAATTTCTTGATCATAAGTTTGATATTTAGTCTTACTTTCTCGTTCTCCACTTACTAAAGGTAAGACACCTTTTTGTATATTATAATCGTAAAGACTTTCATCTTTTATTTCTTCTTTCTCAACAATTGATTTTCTCTCTTTTTGATATATTTCATAGAGTGATGTTTTATCATCATTATATGTATCTCTTTTATTATAGTCTTTGTAAATATAGAAAGCGAACAGCTTTCCTCTCTGATTAATATATTTTAGGTCGTAGTAATTACAAAAATCACTTAAGCTGTCAAAGACTTCCATTGGAATTTCTTCCATGTTTTCTAAATATAAGAAAATTGGTTTGGGATAAGCTATTCTTTTTGGTATCAGGATATCTGCTTCAACTCCCCATTCTTTTACGTAACTCTCTAAAACTTTCTTAATTCTGTTTAGAGTTGCTTGTTGAACATACTGTTGCATATTCTCAAGATATTCTTTCATTTTATTGTTATTAGACTCTGACATTCCTTGTCCCCATTAGATTAAATATAAAGTTGTTCCCCAACTTTGTTTTCAAAATAATAGATGAAAATTCGATAATATTAATGTTTTCGAATAAAAATTTTCTAGACAATAATATAATACTATAAATGTTTTTTATTTTCTGATTTCTTAATTTGTGATATTTGCGATCTTATTGCTTCTATTGAAGTCTAGAAGAAAATTAATCACAAAATACAGATTTTATACATCAAAATTTGCAATCATATCTTTGTTTTCAGCAAACTATTAAATAGTTGTTTAAGTAAACTATTCTTTGAGTAAAATGTACTCTAAAAAAATTCCTGTATTTATGCTAATTTTACTTATTTTTTTCAGTTTTCAGGATAATTTTGACTACGCTTTAGCAGATTTAGCAGAAGGCCCTATAAAAGATTTCTTTAGTTTTAGTAACATTGTCTATAAAGGTGCAACTTTCGAGTGGCAAATACGAAATGTTCAGACTTCTGGATATTGGGATAACGATAAACTTCATGATGGTGATTCTTTAACAATTGAGATTGTTAACCTTCTGAATGGTTCTGTTACTTATGACTTTGAAGAGATACTATACCTTCCAGATGAATATCCTTATTATAACATTCTTCTGAACAATCAAGAATTGGATGATTTTCAACAGTATCTATTAATAATGGGTGAATCTACATATAGTCCTTATTTCTATAAATATGTTTTTCAGCTAGTAAATTCCCTTGAGTTAAATGTTTATGAACCTACCTTTATCTTTCCCCTTGAATTTATCAATGGTTCTGAAACAATTTCATATTTTGATAAATTCTATGAAGTATTAAGTCAAGCAGCAGATGAAGTAGAGAGCGCTGAAGTAACAAAAAAAGAAAATGGTAAATACATCGAAATCGTGAATAAAAGAGAACAAATCTATGATAATTCAGAAAAAGTATCTGAAAATCGACTCTCAATAAATACCAAAGTAGGAGTATTAGGATTTTATAGTTGCTATTACAAATATACAGATAAATTGAATGATACAAATTCAAATCTTTTATCATATGAAATCTATTCTGAAGAATACTCTGCAAGAGAATATAGAGTGGGCTACTCTTATCTGAGCTTCCTTCTGATATCTGTTTTAGTTTTGTCTTGCATGATTTATTTTACAAAACGAAGGAAGTAAGACTCCCTCTTTTTTTTTACACAAGGTTAAAATTATATAATTGTAGATGTTTTTTTATTAATTACAATTCGAAGCTTATTTCATGGATGTAAAAGAATTCAATGTTGTTGTAGTGGTCAATAAATTTACCATTTAGGAAAGGTAAAAGCTGGTCTAGAACAAATTATATAGAGATTTTTCTGACTCTGATTATGAAAATTTAATCCTTTTTAATTATTTAAGAACATTCTCTAGTAATCCACATTAGAATCTTTGTTTTCATGATATAACTGATCATGTAATTTATCAATGGCTGCATCATGTTTTGCTCTTTCCTCCCTAAATTCATCAGCTCTGTGTCCATGTTCTTCTGCAATAGAATTAGCACTCTTATATATAACATATGCTGCAAACCACGAACCTGGAAATTCTATTAGGTTGGCTAATGCAGTATTATCTAGCTGTCCTCTAAAAACGAATATACAAACTATTATTGGAAAAACTACTCCAAATATCAAAACAATAATTATGAAATTCCACATAATTTTTTTTACATCCTCAAAATAAGCTAACCAACCAATTACTGCTCCAACCAATGAAAAAGCAACTATAGAAGGGATAAAAAGTGTTTCGCCCCTATCAATTTTCCCTTTCAATTCCCACTCTAAAAATTGAGATGAAAGATAAATACCAACAAATGAAAGTGTTCCAGCTAAGAAAATAGCTAAACTGTTTCTAACCACTCTAGTCTTATTTTCAAACATGTCAAAGAAACGATAGTTAACGAAATTATTTATAAGTTTCCTATTTTTTTAAGGAAAAAGTAAAATAATAACAAAAGTAGTGTTCTTTATAAATTACCTCTAATTGTTTATTTCATGAATGTCAAAGAATTTGATGTGGTTGTAGTTGGTGCAGGATTAAGCGGATTACGTGCTGCTCTTGAACTCACTGAACATTGGAGAGTAGCAGTTGTAAGCAAAGTATATCCAGTTCGTAGCCATTCTGGAGCTGCTCAAGGAGGGATTAATGCAGCACTTGGAAATACTGATGCAGGAAAAGAGGATACTCCTGAAAAACACGCATATGATACTGTGTATGGATCAGATTACCTTGCTGACCAAGATGCTGTTTCATTTATGTGCAATGAAGCACCCAAAATTGTTGTTGAATTTGAGAGTATGGGAGCACCTTTCTCTCGATTAGATTCTGGTCTTATAGCTCAAAGACCATTTGGTGGAGCTGGTTTTCCCCGAACTTGCTACGCAGCTGATCGAACTGGTCATGTTCTCCTTCATACTCTTTATGAACAATGTACTCATAAGGATGTACAATTCTTTAATGAACATTATTTGATTGACATTAACAGAGTAGAGAATCAAGTTACGGGAATTCTTGCTTTAGATCTTAATACTGGTGTTTTGATAACATTTCGTGCAGGTTATGTTATTCTTGCTACAGGTGGATTTGGCAGGATGTATAAACGTTCAACTAACGCAATTATAAATACAGGCGATGGTGTTGGAGCAGCATTTCGAGCTGGAGTTCCATTACAAGATTGTGAATTTGTTCAATTTCATCCTACTACGTTATATGGTACAAATATACTTATAACAGAGGGGGCTCGTGGCGAAGGAGGACTTCTTTATAATAATCTTGGTGAAAGGTTTATGATGGAAGTTGCTCCTAAGGCTAAAGAGCTTGCTCCCTGTGATATAGTTGCTCGAGCAATATATACTGTAGTTAAAGCAGGGTGTGGTTTTGAAAATGCTTATGTTCATCTTGATTTAACACATCTGGGAGCAGACAAGATCAATGAAAGATTACCAGGTATTAGAGAGATATCCATTTATATTGCAGGTGTTGATCAGATAGAAGAACCTATACCAGTTCAACCA
>CAZJUB010000002.1:0-17622 GCA_964549075.1 uncultured archaeon
TTCTAATGATAGTACAATAGAATATTCTTCTGTTCCTAAAAATTGGGGAAAAACTTTTCTCCGATATTGGGAGTATCTGCCTGCACTCTTCTGGTCTCTTTCAGGGGTAGAACTTTTGATAGTTGTCTATATATTAGTGAGAAATTATCTGAAAGAGAGCAGATAAATTCCCTCTATGATGTAGAGAAAGTATCTGGAAAAATCTTGAAAATATCCTTGTTCTTGGTAATGAAAGAGGAAATGAAATCAACATAGTTTGAAATTTCAGATTGAGTTATTTGTGTTGAATCTGTGATAATCTCATAGGTTAAAGCTGAGGATTTTCTAAGGAGTTGAGCAAAGTGCTTATCCACAGTATAGAAAATAGCTGTGGCGAAAGTATAAGGAGGGTACTGTTTACGCTTTGCTGTAGGTATCTTCTGAAGTAGTTTATCACTAATCACAAGAAGAAGATTCTTATATGTTTGGATCTTCATATTGTATTTATTTAACACTCGTACTCGTACCTTCAAACTGGAACTGATAAGAGAAAGAATAGTTGGAAAATAATCTTCACTTTCTAGAAAAACTGTTTTAATCTACAACAAAAAGTTAGTATAAGCCGTATTCAGTACATTCTTAAAAATAAAAAGAAAGACTTAGTAACACAAATTTCAAAACTTGAATCTGGAGGTTTGGATAAAAACGAAAAAGAAAAAGGCATGATTATTGCAGAATTCTTTAAGTTATTGGGGTATGAAACACTGTGCATAGATGAATTAAAGGAAGAAACTTTCCCTAAATTAAACAATATACAAGATGTTGATGTTGTAGCCTTTTCTTTTTCCACACAATCTCTTGTACTTATTGAACAAAAGAGAAAATTTGAGAAAAAGGATTACTATAAACTCAAAACACTGCCTTTTATACTAAAGGTCTTTCCTTCTCTTGGAAAAGAACAACAATGGTTTGTTTCTTATTTAATTCTTGGTAAATGTGATGATAGTATTAAGAAGGATTTTACAATTATGGAAAAAGACATCAAACTCATTTTCTGGGAATTAGAGGAATTTATAAACAAATTTAGATATTTCTTAAATTTAGAATCTAAGGATTTTATATCTCCTCAGCCCAACAAAAGAAAAATTGAAGATGTAATTGATAAAGAAACAGGAACAGAGCGAGGTATAACTGTTGAGTTAATCGATGAGAGTTACACCTCCAAGTGCAGTTTCTTGGATAATGAGCTGCCTCATAAACATTCAACTTATGTTGGTAAAAGAATCAAGCGAGGATTGTTCCGCTCTCATCAAGGGTATTTGATTAATGCTGATGTGAATGCAGCTTATAACATCCTCCTTAAAAGCGATCCGCAAGTACTTCCTCCTAGAAGTGTGGGCGGGGTAGGAGGGTATGTGATGTACCCTCTTAGAGTGAGCTATCAAGCAATGATACTCTAAGAAAGACAAAGTTAATTACACAGTTATACAATGTCATATCATCATGCCAGAAATTAGTTATCCAATAATAATATTGAACTATAAAAATTATGAACAAACTATTGGTGAAAAAGGCTTGAATCTATCTAAAATTGCAGAAAAGGTAGCAGAGGAGACAGGTGTAGCAGTTGCTGTTTGTCCTCAAACAATTGATATCGGATTAATTTCTCAAGAAGTGAACATACCTGTTCTAGCACAACATGTTGATGCAAATGATTCTGGAAGCTTTACTGGGAACAATTTGATAGAAGCGATAAAAGAAGCAGGTGCAACAGGGTCTCTAGTTAATCATTCTGAACATCGTCTAAAACTAGCTGATATCGAAAAAATAATTGAAAAATCTAGAAAACTAGATTTCTATACTTGTGTTTGTTCAAATAATATTCAAACTAGTAAAGCTATATCTTCTTTAGAACCAAATGCATGTGCGATGGAACCACCTGAACTAATTGGAAGTGGGGTTTCAGTAACCACAAAACCCGAATTAGTAAAACAAACACTATCGACTATTAGAGCGATGAGTGATAAAGTGCAACCTCTTGTTGGAGCAGGTGTTACAACTTCAGAAGATGTTGTTGAAGCTATTCAAATGGGAGCTCGAGGAGTACTGTTAGCATCAGGATTTGTAAAAGCAAAAAATCCTAGTAGTGTCTTAGAAGAAATGGCACAAGCTTTGATAAGATAAAAGAAAAAGCATTTTACTATAATCTTTTCCACATAATTTTATCACCTTGCTGGATTCTTGAAAGGATTCCTGCTTCTTCCATTTGTTCCAAAGACTTGGTGAATTCTTCTTTTGAAATTGGTGGGCTTCCTTGTTTTAAAGCTGCGAATTGACATGCAGCAAAAATAGCATCTTCAAACATAAATTTTGATGAGCTGTAAGATTCAATTATGAGATCTTTATTAGGTATTTGAACTGTTGCTGCGACTGGTTTTGTTTCAGTCTTCACTGGTTGAGCTGTACCTGCAGGTGCTTTAACCTTTGTACCGATTAATTCAGAAATTAAAGCACTCAGACTCTTTCCTTTGTATTGCTCACCAAAACCGTATAGTTCTGCTAACCAATAAACCGCATGTTTCACAAAAGCTTCTGATGATTCGAAGTTCCCATCATCTACAAGTTCTTGTATATACTCATTTAGTTTATCTGAAATATTTATTTCAAGAGGGTTCATTTATGCAACACCTTCATCTTATTTACGAAAGCTAATTCTTCAACTATGATTTAAACCTTTGTTCATAGGTTAGAGAAGTCTTAAAATAAGTTGAGAAATAATAAGGCGTCCTATGAGTTTTTCTATCATGTGTGTGAAGGCACATCTAAGCCGTCTCAATCAGTCATTCGCCTACTTCTAGTCAAGATAATTGAAGTTTAAAGTTTTCTATTAGAAAAGGAAGGATTAAGGAGAGACTTTACGACCTCTTTTGTAAATTGTATATCCACACTTACCACAAGTTTGTCTATCAGGATGTTCAGCCATATATACAGCGTCTCCACACCTTTCACAAACTTTCTTTACTCTTTTCAATTTATTGCCTTCAATTTTGTACTTTTTGTATGTTTCGCTCATCTTTTCACCTGTTTATTCTTTCTTCTCTTCATTAAGTCCAGATCTTTTTAACAAATGTTCTTTTTCAATCAATCTAGCTCTTTCTGAGCTTTCATAAGCGTGAATAATAGCATTGCTTATACCAACTCCATATTGAGCTTCCATTTTGATTAAGACAACTTGATTTCTGTCTTTATTAACTTGAGCAGCAATTTTAGATAAAACTGAATCTCTTGTTGGAACTGATTCTCCTTGATGCTTAATTTCTACTTCATATTCTACTCTTTCAAGAAGTTTATTTTCAGTTTTGTTAATGATTGTAATTTCCATTGATCTTCACCATTTTTTGAATTAATTTTTGAATTTTTGTTTTTATTTTTCTTGTAACTGTAACGCTTACTAATCCTTCATTTGGTTGTCCATATAAGACTTTTGAATTATAAGGTGTTTCACTTATTACTGGAAGCACCAGCAAATCCTCTTCTCCGGATATTTTTATAATGATTTTGTTATCATCGATTTTTAGTGCTTGATTAATGGCATTCCATGCTTGAAACGTTATAACACCAGCTGGATTTGTCACTTCTATAATTTGAAAATGCGATAAATCAACAATTTGTGATTGTTTTCTTTGAACAAAATCGTCTATTATAGCCAAATCTGGTATGAGTGAGTTTTTTAATAAGGTTTGAGTACTTACATCTCCTACTGTTATAATTTTTGGTATAGATTTATCTTCTTTTAATTGAGCTATTAAGGAAAAAACTTCAGATTCAGTTCGATATAATGCATCTAAAGGTTTCTTAAAATACTTCCTTTCACTTTCAGGAAGAGAAAAATATCCAATTTCAGACGTATCCAAAGATTTCATCGGACTCGTAAAGCATAATGCCCAGTTTTGCTTATTTTCATTCTTTTGGCAACATCGCTTTCTTCTGGATCTAGGATAAAAACTTCTCCAGTGTATTCAGAAGAAAGATCTTGTGTTTTACAGTTTGAGCATATACTGGCAGTTTTTTCATGAATTAAATGACAAACTCTGCATGCCTTAGACATTTTATGAAGCCTCCTCTGCAGCCTTAGAAGAAACTTTTGTTCCTTTCTTCCATTCTTCTATCCAATCAAGAGCACCAAGAGCATCTTGTCGCATAGTAAGACCAACACGTATAGCTGTTTTGCCTATACTTACAGCGATTACTCTTGCTCTAACTTTAGTATTAATGAGTAAATCACGTTTGGATTTATCACCTCTAAGTAAAGCATTTTTTGGTACGTATCTGAAGTAATCATCGGCGATTTGTGAAACATGACAGAGAGCATCAATTGTTCCAATTCTGATAAATGCGCCAAAATCAACACACTCTACTACTTCACCAGATACTATCTCATCTATCTCTGGCAAATAACATAGTAGACCAAAATCGGTTTCATAATATGCACCACCATCTCCTGAAATGAGTTTTCCTTGGTAAATTTTATTAATTTCAGTTACAGCAACGATAAAACCCAAGTCTGGATCAATCTTTCCTTCAAAGCTTTCTCTAGCAATTTCTGCTAATACATGCGAAAGACCTTCATCAAACCTATTAGGGGGAACACGAAGTGTATCTTTTACTTTAACAGCATAATACAAGATAAGGTCATCTCTCTTTCTTCTTCAATGCTGGTTCATTACCATTATTTTTAAAGATACTTATATCAAATATTTTTGTCTTTTGCCATTACATTACATTTTAAACTAGATTGTAAAGTATTTTTTTTAACTGAAAAACGCGATTTATTGAAACGTAAAGTTTTTGATATATTAATATAGGATAAAAATTGTGTTTAATGAATAACCATTAATACACTTAGAAAAAAGACAAAATAGAAAGAACACCATTATTGAGGAAAAATTAATGAGTGAAGAAAAATCTCCTGAAAAAAAAGAAGAAAAAATAGTAAGACAGCCTGTTGTTAACATTGGTACAATTGGTCATGTAGATAATGGTAAATCTACACTAGTACAAGCGCTCACTGGCAAATTTCCAGACGATCATTCAGAGGAGCTAAAACGAGGTATTTCTATCCGATTAGGCTATGCTGATACCGATTTCCGTAAATGTCCGAAATGCCCAGAACCAGATGCTTATACAATTGAGAAGATTTGTCCCAAATGTGGAACACCTACAGAATTTCTCAGGAGAGTTTCCTTTGTAGATTGCCCCGGACATGAAGTATTAATGGCAACTTTACTCTCTGGTGCAACACTTATGAACGGTGCAATATTGCTTGTTGCTGCAAATTCAAGATGCCCACAACCGCAAACAAGAGAACATCTTGCAGCAATGGAGATTCTTCAAATTCCAAACATAGTAATCGCTCAAAATAAAATTGAATTAGTAACTGAAGAAGAAGCAAAGAGGAATTATGAAGAGATTAAAGCTTTCATCAAGGGAACAATAGCAGAAAATGCACCAATTATCCCGATTAGTGCAATGCACAAAGCTAATCTAGATGTTTTAATCTGCGAAATTGAGAAGAATATTCCTACACCTAATTTTGATAAAGAAAGTCCTTTGGAAATGCATGTTGCAAGATCATTTGATATAAATCGTCCAGGAACATCACCAGAAAGACTCAGAGGAGGAGCTCTTGGAGGAACAATAGTAAAAGGGAGGATTGCTAAAGGAGAAGACATAGAAATAGTACCTGGAATTGCAATTAAAAGGGGAAATAAAACCGTTTATACTCCAATCAAAACAAAAGCAATTAGTATAGCTATTGGAGAACAAGGACTTGTTGATGAAGCTCATTCTGGAGGATTGGTTTCAATAGGAACAGAATTAGATCCTGCATTTTTGAAAGCTGATAAAATGGCTGGTAACGTGGTTACATCACCAGATAACGCACCTCCAGTCCGAACAGAACTTTCTCTAACTGTCCGTCTTCTGGAATTTGTTGTAGGTTC
This sequence comes from uncultured archaeon, assembly GCA_964549075.1. GTDB lineage: Archaea > Asgardarchaeota > Heimdallarchaeia > Heimdallarchaeales > Heimdallarchaeaceae > UBA460. The sequence continues at coordinate 5,982 of CAZJUB010000002.1, forward strand.
AGAAGAAATTACGAAAGTACAACCTTTAGCTCAAGGAGAAACTCTAATGTTAAATGTTGGAACTGCAAAAACAGCAGGTTCAATAACAGATATCAAAGGAGAAGATGTTACGATTAAGCTTAGTAGAGAAGTTGCAGCAAGCAATGGGAGTAAAGTAGCAATTTCAAGAAGAATTGCTGGACGCTTTCGTTTAATTGGTGTTGGTTCTATACAAGATTAGATAATGAGGAGGTTCTAATGCTCATCATTCTTGATACAAGCATGTTAATGCTTCCTCTTGAGAAGAGAATTAATTTATCTTCAGAAATAGAGCGAATCATACCTAAATCTCATAAAATCGTTGTTCCCAAAATTGTTTTAAAGGAATTAATTGAACTTCTAGAAAGTTCAAGCAGTGTAACTACAAGAAAAGCGAATTTTGCTCTTAATCTATCAAAAAATTTTACTATTATAGACTCTCAGGAAGAAATTCATACCGATGAGGAAATTATACGTTTAGCATTGGAACATAATGCTATTGTAGCGACCAATGATAAGAAACTAAGGTTAAGGCTTAGAGAGAAAGGAATTGCTGTTATTTCCATGCATGGAAAAAACAGATTATCACTTTTCGGATATATTTAGTGTATACATCATCACATATAGAAAATAATATATGGTTTTGAAATTGAGGTACAATTAACAATCTAATTATCTTGATTGAAAACTTAATGGGGTAAAATGATGGAGATTATAAGTTTATTTCCAGAACTCAATGAAATTGAGCATGATGAATTACGAGAAAAAGTTGCTAAATCCCTTGAGAAAGCAATAAACTTAGGGGATTGGTCTGATGAAGACTTCAAATATTTACCAGCTACATTGTTAATTCCCAAATTAATATCAGAAAACCAAGAAGCACAAATTACTTTAGTAGATCATATTAGAGCTGTTACTCAAATGTGTATTGCCACCTATGAGACATATTCAAATCTAGGTTTAGGAGATAAGTTAAACAGAGATGAATTAATTGCTGGTGCTTTGCTTCATGATGTTGGTAAGTTCACAGAATATAGAAAAGATTCATCCGGAAAAATTATTCAAACTTTTGAAGGGAAGCGAATTCGTCATCCAGCTATGGGATTAGAAATTGTTGCAGAATTTAACCTTCCAATTATTGTAAGACAAGCGATTGTTTTTCACAGTAAAGAAGGTGATAAGATTGATAGATTACCAGAAGTAGATATAATTCATCGCGTTGATTTCCTTTGCTTTTCCCCCATACAGAAAATGTTTGAAGAAAATTGAAGTAGATAGTAAAAGGTGTACATAATGAAGAAATACAAAATCGCAGTTTTACCAGGAGATGGCATTGGAAAAGAAGTCACAGATGCGGCAATGAAAGTTCTAGATGCTGTTGGATTTAGTGAAATAGCTGAGTATACTTACGGAGATATTGGTTGGGAATTTTGGTGTAAAGAAGGTAATGCACTCCCGGATAGAACAATTGAATTGTTGAAGAACTCAGATTGTTGCTTATTCTCTGCAATAACATCGAAACCAAAAGAAGAAGCAGCAAAAGAACTTATTCCAGAATTACAAGGAAAAGGACTTGTTTATTTTAGTCCTATTGTAAAATTAAGACAATTGTTTGATTTATATGTAAACTTGCGTCCATGCAAAGCTTATCCAGGTAATCCGATTAACTTTCGAGATGATATCGATTTAGTAGTTTTCAGAGAAAATACTGAAGGTCTTTATGTTGGTGTTGAATGGTACCCAGTTCCAGAAGAAGTAATGAAAACAATTGTAAAAAATCACCCGAAAGCTCAAAGATTCGCAGATGTAAAACTTGAAGATATTGCGATATCTACACGTATTTTCACTCGAGAAGGAGTACAACGAATTCTAAAGGCGAGTATGGATTATGCAAAAGAATTTGGTTATCCCACGGTTACTGTTGTAGAGAAACCTAATGTTATAAGAGAAACTAGCGGTTTAATGGTAAGAGAAGCACGAAAATTGATACAAGAATATGAAGGAATAGAATTGTGGGAAACAAATATCGACGCTATGGCGATGTGGCTTGTAAAAAATCCTCAGAACTATAGTGTTTTAGTCTCTTCAAATATGTTTGGTGATATTATTTCTGATTTAGCTGCCCAGTTAGTAGGAGGACTAGGCTTCGCTTGCTCTGGAAATATTGGTAAGGATTTTGCAGTCTTTGAACCTACACACGGATCTGCACCAAAATATATGGGAATGAACAAGGTCAATCCGATAGCTCAAATTTTAGCAGCAAAGATGATGCTGGACTGGTTAGGTGAAAAAGAAAAAGCGAAGAAAATTGAAGATGCTGTTGCAGCAGTCATTGCAGAAGGAAAATATCGTACCTATGATATGGGAGGTAATACAACTACTTCAGAGATGGCAGATGCAATTTGCAATAAAATTAACTAAGACAAAAATAAAGGAATCACTTGTTATAATCATAAAGAGATATCCTTATTACCATCTTTTTTATGGAACAAATTGACATAAATGAATGGGTTTACATTTATAGAAAAAATCATCAAATCTCACTCTGATGCCTCTGTAGAAGAAATTTATCCTGGTAATATAGTATGGATAAATTTAGATTTAGTGACAGCGAGAGATTATGCAGGTCCTCAAGTTGTAGATTTGTTTCAAAACAACTATCCTGGTTCTAAAGTGTTTGATAATCAAAAAATTATTTTTACACCAGATTGTTATCCTTATGGCAATGATCCCAAGCATGCAATAGATCAAGAAAAAATACGTTTTTTTGCAAAAGAGCATAATATTAAAGTTACTGACTTAGGGTCTGGTATAGGTTCTCATCTTATATTTAGAAGAGGATTTGCAAAACCGGGGGATATTGCTTTTGGTGCTGACAGTCACTATAATATTCTTGGAGCACTAGGTATATTGGGTCAAGGTGCTGGAGATGTAATGTTAGCTTTTTCTATGAAAACAGGTAAATCATGGATCAAGATTCCTGAAACAATAAAAGTGAACTTGAAAGGAAAATATGTTTGGCCCACATCTTCTAAAGATTTGGCACTTTATGTTCTTAAGAAACTACATGAATTTGGTATTACAGGAAAAGCTATAGAATTTTATGGAGAGATTATTTCCGAATTATCAATAGAAGAGAGAGTAACGCTCTGTTCTCTAATAACTGAAGCATCAGGAATGATTGGGTTTGTTCTTCCTGACAAGATAACTAAAGAATATTATGAAAGATTAGGGATTGAAATTGAAATTTTTTCAGCTGATAAAAATGCTAATTATTCAGAGGAAATAACAATTGATATTGATAATTTAGGATTATATATTGCATGTCCACCTCACCCTCATAATGTCAAACCTATCGAAGAGGTTTTAGGAACGCCTATAAGCTCAATTGTTGTTGGTTCATGCACTAATGGTAGTGCATCAGACATTCATGAAGTAGCAAAAGTTCTTGAAGGTAAGAAAATAAACACTGAGGTTCGATTTGGAATTGTACCTGCTACAAGAGAAGATTTCATTGATATAAATGCAAATAGAGATATGACAATAATTTTAGAAGCTGGAGGGAATTTTTTTGGTGCTGGTTGTTCAACTTGTGCAAAAGGACAATATGGCTTAACAGGAGGAGAAACAGCAGTTACTTTAACTACAGGTAATAGAAATACTCAAGGGAAAATAGGTCCAGCAGATGTTTATTTGGCAAGTCCAGCAGTAGCTGCAGCTACTGCTATAGAAGGTAAGATAGCAAGACCTAGAGTAGGTGAAGAATAGTGACAGAGGAAATTATAAGAGGCAAAGCTAAATTAGTTCGAATCGACGATATTGATACCGACCAAATTTTCCATCAATCTCTATTAACTATACATAAACCTGAAGAGATTAAACCTCATATCTTCGGTAATTTAGAAGGTTTCGAGAATTTTGGAAAGGAAAATAATTCTAATAAAATTCTAGTAGTTGGAAAGAATTTTGGGAAGGGTTCCACTAGACAACAAGCAGTAACAGGATTTTTAGCACACAAAATCAAAGCCATTGTCGGAGAATCATTTGGTCCAATATATTATAGCAACGCTGTAAATGAAGGATTACTCCTTATTGAAGTTCCCAATCTTTCTGGATTTGAAATAGAATCTGACGATGAATTAGAGATTGATATTGGTCAATCTGTTATCTTCAACAAAACCAAAGGTATTAAAATAAAATGTAATAAAATTCCACAGCCTGTTTTAGATATTATAAATGCTGGAGGTCTATTAAAACTTGGAGGAAAATTTTAAGGAGGTTTAATTATGGTAGGAAAAACATTTTCAGAAAAATTGTTCTCACTTAAGTCAGAATCAGATGTTAGAGCAGGAGCGATTGTCTATGCAGAACCAGATTTAATTCTCTCGCACGACAACTCAGCTTCAATTCTAAAAACATTTCAAAAAATGGGAGGAACAGAGATTAAATTTCCTAAAAGATTGGTTATTGTACTTGACCATGATTCACCACCGACTAATGTACAATTGGCTAATGATCATAAAACTATCAGAGAGTTAGTAAGTAAGTACAAAATCGATAATTTCTATGATGAAGGGAGAGGTATATGTCACCAACTCATGTCTAACCACGCTCTACCAAACATGTTAATCGTTGGTTCCGATTCTCACACCTGTACAAGTGGAGCGTTTGCTACTTTTGCTGCTGGAATAGATAGAACAGAAACTGCGGGATTATGGTTAACAGGAAAGACATGGTTCAGAGTTCCTGAAACCATTAAAGTCGTTTTAACAGGTAAACTGTCTGCTGGAGTTTACGCAAAAGACATAGCTCTTTGGTTAATGAATAAAATTGGTGCATCTGGTGCGACTTATCAAGCCATTGAATTTCATGGGGATGGTGTAAAAACACTATCCATTTCAGAGAGGATGACTCTCGCTAACCTCGCATCAGAAATGGGAGCGAAAACAGCTATTTTCCCTGCTGATGAAATATTATTAAAATGGCTAAAAGAGAAACATGGAAAGCAGGAAATTCTTGATGTAGAAGGTCTAATATGGTCGGACGAAGATGCAGCTTTCAGTTTTGAAGTATCGCTACAACTAGACCTTCTAGAACCACTTGTTGCCATACCACATCAAGTTGATACTGTAGAATATGTAAAGAATCTAAAAAAAACTAATATTCAACAAGCGTTTTTAGGCACTTGTACGAATGCTAGGTTAGACGATTTGGAAATAGCTGCTTCAATTTTGAAAAATAAAAAAATAAAGAAAGGAGTACCATTACTAGTTGCTCCAGCATCGGCAGAGATTTATCTACAGGCATTGAGGAAGGGGATAATTGAGGTTTTAGTAGAAGCTGGAGCTACAATTCTTTCCTGTAGTTGTGGTCCATGTCTTGGAAAGGGACAGGGAATACCAGCAGATGGTTGGAATGTAATATCAACTGCAAATAGAAATTTCTTAGGAAGAATGGGAAATAAAAATTCTTTTGTTTTCTTAGCATCGCCAGCTACTGTCGCTGCTTCAGCAATAGAAGGAAGAATCGTGGACCCTAGACAACAAATGTCAATACCCATTAGAAGAGACGAGAAATCAGTTGAATTGAATTACAGAGAGGTTGAAACAAAAACTCTTACAATAGATCCTTCTGATAACAGATATAAGTACAATGTTTGGGATTATAGAGATGTTAATGATTTTAATACTGACCAAATGTTTGCTGGGGGATTAACTTATGATATAAAATCCTCAGAAGGAGAAAAGATTGTACCACATTTGTTCAAAGGCTTAGATGAAACATTTTCATCAAGGGTAAAACAAGGTGATATTATAGTAGGTGGGGAGAATTTCGGATGCGGATCATCAAGAGAACATCCAGCTGTAGGTCTTGCTTTTGCTGGTATAAAAGCGGTTATTGTAAAATCAGTTGCAAGGATATTTTACAGGTCAGCAATTAATCAAGGATTACCTATTATAGTTCACCCTGAATTTGTAGAGAATTATAATCCAGACAATCCAGTCAACATTGATTTAGAGAAAGGTACAATTACGAATGGTGATCGAACATTTACTTTTCCTAAACTCCCAAAAGAATTACTTAAAATATTCAACGCGGGAGGTTTAATCAGATACTATCAGCAACTTTATTCATCTTAGAAGTGTGTAAATATGAAATTATATGAATATGAAGCTAAACAGATTTTTGAGAAATTCGGTTTAATAATCCCTAAGCAATTAGCTATAATTGAAAAAACTGAGGAGATTAATGATTTGGTATTATCGTTTCCTCTAATGATAAAGGCAATGGTATTAATTGGAGGACGTGGCAAAGCTGGGGGAATTAAGAAAGCTAAAGATTTAGAGGATACTAAGAAAATAGTTGGAGAAATGTTTCAAAGCTCAATCCGTGGTTATCCAATTAAAAAGATACTTTTGGAAGAGACTGTAAATATATCAAAAGAAATTTACTTAGCTGTGACAACCGACCCAGCTACATTTGACATAGTCTTAGTTACTTCTGCAAGTGGAGGAGTGGATATTGAGGAAGTAGCAAAAACTACACCTGAACTTATTTGGAAACAAAAAATCCTTGATAATGCAGAAGAATTAGATGATATTACTGCTGAAGAAGCAATCAAATTTCTTTCGAAGAACTTACCAACTGACGAGCATATTACCAATCAACTAAAAGATGCTATAAAAAACCTATATTTAACATTTCAAAGTATCGAGGCTAAGATTTGTGAAATTAACCCTTTGATTCTTACTACAAATCATCAGATAGTTGCTGTTGATGCAAAAGTGGTACTTGATGATAATAGTTTATACAGACAAGAACCTATGTTGAAATCAATAGGTATTGATCCTCGAAGTAAAAGACACGATGTTTCAGAGCAGACCGTTTATGAAGCAAAAGCGTACAAAATTGGATTTCCTTACTTAGATTTACTCAAAAATCCTGAGAACTTCAAAAAAGATGAAAGTAAATTATATGTAGCACTTGTACCTGGAGGAGCTGGATATGGGATTTTCTCAATAGATGAAGTAGTCAATGTGGGTAACAGATTTTTTGATGGAAAAGTAGTTCCCATAAATTTTATGGATAGTGGAGGTGGACCATCATTAAGTAAAGTTGCGGATATGTTTCATCTACTAATGGATCACCCTGCTACTGATTTAATCATTACAAGCAGATTTGGAGGTATTTCCAGCTGTGATATTTTCATTCGCGGATTAATCATGGCTTTAAGAGACAGATACATGAAAAAACGCAGGATGATCCCAGTTTATGGTAGAATGGTTGGCACTGATTTAGCAGCAGCAAGAGAATATCTTGAAAAAGCGAAACGAGAAACGCCTGATCCTTTGAAAGATTTACATATTGTTGTAGGAAATCAAAAAATTATGGCAGATGTCATCAAAGATAGTATTGAATATGGCTTTAAAATAAAACAGCAGCAGGAGACTGGAGGATAGTTTCATGACAAGCGTAAAACTTGAAGCAGATAAAGGTTTACTCAACTATCTTATAAATCATGTAAGACCAGAATTAGCAGAAAAAATAAACAAATCTAAATCAATTGAAACTATGATTGTTGGATTAGGAAGACAGGGAACCAGACACGCTCAGTTGATGATGGAGTATGGTACGAATGTAACTTGTGGTGTAGCACCTGGTAGAGGTGGAACAATGGTTCATGAAACAATACCTGTATATAATTCAGCTCATGAAGCTGTAAAAAAACATCCAAACATCGCAGTTGCTAGTATTTGGAGACATTATTCTACTGCCAAGGATGCAACAATTGAAGTTATAAGAGCAGGTGTTCCAATTGTTGTTCTCATCTCTGAATTCATCCCACTTAAGGATGTAAGAGATATTTTAGTAGAGGCACGAAAACATAACACTATCTTGTTTGGAGGTAACACTCCTGGAATAATTTTCCCTCCCGAAGGTATAAAGGTTGGTATGCTTCCAGATATTTTTCAAGCACAAATTATGGAAAACGGAGAAACTGGACCTAATGGCGTCACTATCTTGTCAAGAAGTGGTGCAATATTATATCACATGTCTGATGCACTTGCAAGTGCTGGAATTGCACAAAATGGAGTATTAGGAATAGGTGGGGACGGTGCTATAGGTTCAAGATTTGTAGATTTAGTTTCATTGGTTATGAAATATTCAAATACAGATTTGGTGGTTGTAGCAGGTGAAATCGGAGGAATGCAAGAAGAGCTTCTTGCTCAAGATATGATCGAACATCCAGAGAGGTATTCAAAACCGCTTGTTGCACTCATTTCTGGAGCAAATGCTCCTGAAGGAAAAACAATGGGACATGCAGGAGCGGTTATAGCTCCAGGACAGATGTATGGTACTTTCAATTCTAAGAAAGAGATATTAGAAAAAGCTGGAGCAATCGTTGTAAATCACCAAAACGATTTAATTCAAGCTGTAAAATCCAAACTTAATCGAACATACTTTAAAGTTGAAGATTATTATCAGAGAATGAAAAAGAAATGGGACGAAAAACCTCCTGAACCCACTTGGGGAACTCTGATTACCAATGTTATGCCTAATAATTTAATTATTCGAGGATATCCTTTACAGGAAATCATTGCAAAAAAAGGCTTATTAGAAACAACTTATCTTCTAATTGAAGGTGAATTTCCAAAAGAAAACTTGAAAGAGCTAGAGAAAATAGCTATTGTAGCAGCTAAAGAACAACTTTCTATTAATTATAAATTCTCAAAAGAGACAGACATTTCAAAATTAATTGGCACATTTCTTTTACTAGATGAGAATTTATCGAACTATGCTCAGGTAGAAAAAGATCATTCAAAGGTTGCAGTTTATTCTTTAGGTAGGATTCTGAGATATCTTTCAATTTACTTCGGTAACACACAAAAAATAGATACACAAGATGAAGAAAAGATAACTTTCTCTGAATTAATATATCTAGGATTGGTTGGAGAAATACCTAGCGATAAAATAAAAATCAAACTTCTTGAAGCTATCATTACCGCATGTGTAGACCATGGTGTTACACCTCCATCAACACAGACAACACTAATATTAGCTTCAACTCGCTCAAATTATGAAGTAGCTGTTTCAGCAGGTATCCAAGCTATAACTGATGTCCATGGTGGGGCAGGTCAAAAAGCAGCTGAATTTATGATTTCAGCAGTTAATAAATCCAGAGAAAATTCCAAGGATTTAGAAGAGACAACCTTTGAGTTGATGAAAGATACTATCAAAGCAGGAAAACGTGTTGAAGGGCTTGGTCATAGGATTCACACCCAAGATCCTAGAAGAGATGTTCTTTGGGATTTAGCTGAGAAAGCTGGATATGCAAAAGAATGTGTTGCAGTTTCAAAAGTTATAAGTGATGCGTTTTACAGGGTTAGAGGAATGAACCTTCCCATAAATGTAGACGGTGTAATTGGAGCGATTATAGCTGATATGGATATAAATCCTAAATTAGCTAAAGCTGTATTTGTCTTTGGAAGAGTTGCTGGATTAGCTGCGCATTATTATGAAGAGATTAGTACTCAACCTCAAATGAGAAGAATTGAGTTTAATAATGCAGTCTATAAAGGACCATCTATAAGAGAACTTAGAGAGTAAATATCAATCAATCTCAATGGAGAGAATCATGAAAGATATAATCTATGAGATTATTGGCAATATTCTTATTGTGAGGGATATCGTTGAAGAATCAAAACTATTAGAGTTCTCTAAAAAAATGATGAAGAAGTACCCAAGCATTCAAACGGTAGTTATCCAAACTTCCAACGTAAGAGGAGTTGAAAGAACAAGAGAATTTCAATATTATATGGGAAAGAACACATTTGAAACACTGTATAAAGAGTATGGAAATACATTTCTTGTTAATATATCAACATCTTTTTTCTCACCAAGATTAAGTTATGAGAGAGAAAGAATCGCTAAAATGGTTAAGAAGGGGGAGATTGTTTTAAATTTCTTTTCCGGAGTTGGACCATTCAGCATATCCATTGCTACAAAATGTAACAATTGTATTATTCATAGTATAGAAATAAATGAAAATGCATATCATTATCTCCTGAAAAATATAGAACTGAACAAATGTAAAGAAAAGGTCAAAGCGTATCTAGGAGATGCTTTTGATATTGTACCAAAATTATTTTTTAACAAAGTAGATAGAGTATTGCTCCCTCTTCCTCTTGCAGCAGAACATGCTCTTCCTCTAGCTTATCACTCTTTGAAACAAGGAAAGGGCATTATTCACTGGCAAATAACAGAAAAAGTTCATGAAAAAGAAATAACGCTTAAAGAAATTAAGCAAAGCATACAAGAAATCTTAGAAAAGAACCATATCGATGCTTCGTTTCATGTTGAGACTCTGAAGAAAATAAGATGGGTAGCTCCAAGAATAGCTCATAAAGCAATTGACCTAGTTTTTAACTAATTTGAAATTACTTGCATAATCTGCTATTTTTAATAATTGGGAGTATTTTGTTTCTCCTGTTAGCACAATCTCCGTTTTCTTATTTTTATCTAAAATTATGTCAATGAATTTTTCTAAACTCAATAAATTATTTTCGATAAGCAAATCAAAGTTAGCTGCTAGTAACATCGATTTTTCCGAAAATATAATATTCTTTTTTACTGCATCCAAAATAGCTTTATAATGAGACAAATCATAGATAACAACATCTAGGTTATTTAATAGGGTCAAATTTGAGAGCCAAGAAAATGAGTCATTTATCAGAATAGCTCGAATCTTTAATGATTGTCCTTTAGCTCTTATTATTGCACCTAAACCAGCTCGAAAAGAAGAATATCTATCTCCATAGTAATAATGAATAAGAAAAGCTTCATTCATGATTATCGACTTATTTAGTAGATTTGGTTTTTAATTTAGCTAGATATCTTTTATATCCATCTAAAGTGTCCTCAACCCTTAACATATGTTGTTCAGCTTTGATTCTTAATTCTTGCCATTCTGACTCATCAATTTTCTCTGAATTAAGTGCATCCTCTAATTGTTGAATTCTTTCTAATGCTTTTTGCCTTCTCGTCTCAAGATGCTTAATTACGTTCTCAATATCTTCTGTCTGAATCGGAGGTTTTTCAACATCCCCCACTTCAGCTTCTATGATTTCTGTTAACTTAGATTTTTTACCAGTTTCAAGATCTTTATCCTTAGAAACATCTGCGATGGTTTTCTTTATAGATGAAACAAATTCAGCTGCGTCTTCAATTTCTGTTGGAGTTGATAGAATGTGACTTAGTCTTGAGACTGAAGTTCTGAATTCATGAACCTCAGCTAGTTCTTCCTCACTTAAACCTTCTTCAACAACAGTTCCTTCGTCTAATGAAGGTATCTCTTCAAGTGCTTCGATTTCATCTTCTTTTCCAATTGTCATTAATTTTTCAGTAAGTGGAGATATAACAGTATCATCACCAGGATCTAATGCGGATAAAAGATTAGCTAATTGTTTCAAAGCTTCTTGCTCAGATTCTATTTTTTGAACAAAAGGTTCTTGTTCAAACTCATATTGAGAAGCAAGTTCAATACCTTCAATTAAATCTTGTGTATCATCTTCTGGAGGTTCTTCTTGAATCTCTTCTGGAGGTTCTTCTTGAATCTCTTCTG
>CAZJUB010000002.1:17722-50765 GCA_964549075.1 uncultured archaeon
AGGTTCTTCTTGAATCTCTTCATCGATAAATTCTAACTCATCTTTGTCAATTTCCCCAATTTCCTTTATCTCAATAGGTTGTGATACGATGGGTTCTTCAAATTCTTGAATATCTTCTTTGGTTTGAAGTTCAGATTTTTCTAGACCAACATTTTCTTCTTCAATTTCATCAATTGAAGCAATTTGAGGTTTTTGAGAAAGTGGAGATATTTTCTTCTTTAAAGATTTTAAATCTTCAATAAGAGAATTAATTTGCAGTTCTAAAGATTCAAGTTTTGTATTAATATATTGAACAGTATCATTCTCAGCCCCATTAAAACGATGATATTCTATTTGGAGCATATTTGCATAAGTAATAACATTATATACAGTATCAATCATCTCTGGAAGCTCTCTGAACCAAGGTCCTGCACTATCGAATTTTAGAAGAACATCTTTAGCTTTAGTAAAATGCTTTTCATATTCTTTCTTTTGTTCAGGAGGAAGGCATGTCTTCGCATAAGATGTTAAGGTAGCTAAGTTGGTAATAAGATGAGTTTTTACATCTTCTTCCTCTTCGGGATTATATTGTCCCTTTAAAACTCCCCAAAACATCCTTTTTATTTCATCAATCGCTTTCTCAAGAGTCATTGTTAAAAACCTAGATTAATAGTTCGTCTTTTTGTAAAGTCAGGTGGTAGTGATGAATCGATGAATATCTTTTCAGCCTTCAAATCATCTTTTAATTTGATAGCTGCATCTAGTTTTTCAGGCGAGGTTATATCCCAAAAGTAGAGTGATGGCTTAATGCCTGTTCCTGAATATTCACCTAAAACTGACAGAGATGTTAAAATTTGTTGATATGAAGGATCATCAGAGGAGGAGGAAATCTCACTCCACGGATTTATGTGTAATATTATGTCGCTAGTGATTTTTGCCAGTTCAACGATGTTTTGACCAAAATGGTCTTGTGAACCTATTAAAGAATCAGTTTCTTTATCTATTTTCATAATGATTGATATGTCTATATTCTTCAAACCTTTGACAGTATCTGTGACCTCTTTCAAAGTTTGATTTATGTATGTTGACCTTTCATCATTCCAATTTGATAGTAAGTCTTTGGATTCCAGATATTCAAAACTAAAATCACGTTCGATATTCCATTTGCTAGCAAATAGTCTTCTGCATCGGTCACAGAAGCAAGTTCTTTTGTTTGGAAGCATTAAATCATCAAGTATCAACCCATCTATAGGATATTGTGCTACTTCTGAAGCAATAGAAGCTAAATATCTACTAAAGTTTTCTTGACTTGGACAAGCATACGATGTTATAGTTGCCCCATCACTACTTACAACTTTGAAATCTGCGTTTTGTGACAGAAAATTATCACTATATGAATTTATAATTGCATTAACACGAATTCCCATATTATCTGCTATGGTACAGAATGAATGGAAAAACACCCCATTTGTTTTATCTCTTGGTGCACTATTGCTTTGGTAGTAAGTAAATCCTGATTTTCCCTTCGCAACTAGTGCAATTACATCTAAAATATGACCATAATGATCTAAGAAATCATCAGGATCAGTTTGAATAACAGTTGGATCAACCACTAAAATTGCTCCACTCTCAAGGATAGTTTTTAGTATATCTGACACTATAACCACGATATTGCTTTTAATATGATAAACACATTTCGCCTTATTAAAAGTTTGTTAGAGGATTATTCACAAACATGATTGAATAATATTGAAGTTAAAGAAAAACAAAGATTAAAATGAAAGTGTTATTGTTATTGTTATTGGATTTTTCATAAGTCAAGTAACATTAATTTAAAGTCCTCATCAACAACTCTATAATTAGTACCTTCAGTTTCTAAAATCACAAATTCACCTGTTACACTAATAATATTATTAGACATAACATGACCTCCAAAAGCTTGACCTTTGGGATCACCAACAACCATATGTAAATGTATAATAATTTCTCCTGTTTCTTTATTTTTAGATACATTACCAGAACAATTAACTAGTTCTGCGTTAAAATTATACGTGTTTGTGAAATATTCTTTCTTCTTTAAATCAAAGTATCCAATTGAAGGATTTTGTATCGCACCTATTCCTTGAACCGATCCCGATGAAATTTCGTTTTTATAGCAGTAAGCCATTATACTTTCGAGTAAATCTTCTCCCTTCATCAATCTAAGGAAATGAATTTGTTTAATTGAAGTAGTTTTGGATTTCATATTTTTATTACTAGAATTTATAATAAATAAAAGTAGTGGGAAAATCCTGATGATTTTTTAAGACAAAATATCAAATATTATTATAGTAATTGTTGTATAATTGAACTATTAAAGCGATATATTGATATGGATGAACACTGATTAAAAATAAGCCAATTACGTACGCAATAGTTAAAGAACAAGTTCATGAGGTAAATCAATTTTGAACCAAAATAGTAAAGAAAATAATCAAAATAATACAAATTTAATGAGCTTTATCCAAAAAACTCAGGATAATTCATCAAAATCGAACCATCATGATTCAAATCCAGATGAATGGTATGATGACTCGGAAGATAATGATTATAATTATGATTATTTAGAGGAGGAAAGTTATGATTCCTCAGAACAAATTTTAGAAGAAAAAGGGAGTGATTATGTACTTCTTGCTCCAGAAAACCTTTCACCTTCTTATCTAATTGATGTAAAATACGATGGAAAGAACGAAAAAGCATATGTTAAATTGTATAATCCAGATGATGAAAGAGTATATAGATGGTATGATACTACTAACCATCTACCTTATTTGCTTACAACTATGAAAAAAGCAGATGTTGAAAATATCATTGGAAATGAAAAAGAATATGTTGGATGTGAAGTGGTTAAGAAATACAGTCGGTTAAATCAAAAAAATCTTTCTTTGACTAAAGTTTTAGCAACCAATCCTTTGGCAATAGGTGGAAGAGATAGAAGTTATAGAGAAAAAATCAAACCAGCTTTTGAAGCAAATATCAGATATCATCTTAATTACATTTATGATAATTCTTTGATACCAGGCTTATTTTATGAGGTAAAAGACAAAAAGCTGATTCGAAAAGAACAAAAGATAGATCAGAATGTTAAACAGAGCATATTAGAGATATTTAAAGGTCAATCTCCAGAGATATTAGAATTAGTTGAACAATATTTACCGCTATTTTTTGCTCCAATTCCAATGATTAAGCGATGTTCAGTGGATATTGAAGTTGAAAGTGAAAAGAACAAAATACCTGATCCATATGCAGCAGAACAAAAAGTTATCTCGATAGCTATAACAAAAGAGAAAAATGAAACTTGTGTATATGTTCTTAATGAAGATAAGAAGAAAATAGATAAAAATAAAATTAGTATGAATGTAAAGGAATTTGAAAATGAAGCAGACCTCCTAGTAGAAGTTTTCAAAGAAATAAGCAAGAATCCTATGGTTGTGACTTTTAACGGAGATAGTTTTGATTTTCTATACCTTGATAATCGTGCTAAGAAATTGAAGATACAGGAAAGCTTAATTCCTTTTGTCAGAACTAGAACTCAAGATGTTTATTTAGTAAATGGAGTTCATTTTGATCTCTATAGATTTTTCAGACAACCTGCTATTCGAATATATGCTTTCGGTGGTGCTTACGAGCGTAATACTCTAGATGAGCTTGGAAAAACACTTCTTAATAAGGAGAAATTAAAACATGAAAAGGACATCTGGGATCTAGATTTAGAGGAATTAATTGAGTATAATGGTAGAGATGCTGAAATAACTTATGAATTAACTAGTTTCAACAACAATCAAGTAATCGAATTAATAATTATGCTCTCAAGAATAACTAAAATGCCTATCGATGATTTCACAAGAGCCAGTATCAGTATCTGGATACAAAATTGGATGTATTTTGAGCATAGAATCAGAAATAATTTGATTCCTAGACAAGAAGACATACTCCAACTCAAAGGAGACACTTCAACAGAAGCAATAATCAAAGGTAAAAAATACCAAGGAGCGATAGTTATAGAACCTCAAGCTGGTGTTTGGTGGAATGTTTATACATTAGATTTTGCAAGTTTGTACCCATCCATAATAAAAACAAGAAATTTATCATATGAATCTATTAACTGCAATCATCCAGAATGTAAGAAAAATAAAATTCCTGAAACAAATCATTGGATATGTGAAAGGCAAGTAGGTATAAGTTCAATGCTTATTGGTTTTATACGTGACATGAGGGTTTATTGGTTTAAGGAAAGAGCAAAAGATGCTTCTTTAAGTGAAAATGATAGAAAACAAAGTGATGTAATCCAATCTTCCCTTAAAGTGCTACTAAATGCTTGTTTACCATATGATGAAGAGCTAATAATTCGAGATAAAAACAAGGCTATTAAGAAAATAAAAATCGGAGATTTGAAGTTCCAAAATTGGAGAGATTTAGAGGTTCTTTCTGTTGAGCTCAACAAAGAAAATTTTGGTAAAAAGATTTTTGTTCCTATTCTTGACTTTATGGATAATGGTGAGCAGGAACTAATAGAAATTACTGCTAAAGACGGAAGGTCGTTAAGATGTACTAAAGAACACGTAATTCCTAGATTTTTTAATGGAAAAATTTTAGAAATTGCAGCTGAGGACTTAAAAGTAGGAGATGATATTCTTTTTTGTAATAAAATTGAATTACCTAATAATAAATCAGAACATCTCTTTATACCAGATGAATTACTAATAGACTTCTTGATAGGATTATCCAGAGACAATTATGTAAAGTATTCATATAGAAACAATCAGTATACTGAAAATCCTATAATAGCACTAATAAATGAAAAATTTCAGTATTCCAAACAATCAAAAATGTATAAATGTTTATGGAGTCAACTTCAAGAAGAAGAAAAATCTCTATTAAAAGAAAATTCTCAGAATTTTGAATTTAAGATTAAACAACATGGAATTGTAGGAAAATGGTATCCAGCTCAAATAGAACTATCAGAGGATTTCTTTAAACTATTAGGATATTATATTAGTGAAGGATCGATAGCGAAGAATCGATTTCATATCTACCAGAAAAAAATCAATAACGAGAAGAAATATAGTACAATTGAAGATGTAATGGAAAAATTTTCAAAGAAAAGGTATTTTCAACTGTATACAACAGAACGTTCTTTCACAGGTAATGGAAACATAATGACTGAATTATTAAAAGCTTTATGCGGAAAAGGAAGTAGAAACAAGCGAATCCCTACTCACATCTTAAATAAAAAACGAAGCGAAGTTTTACTTGATGCTTATTTTCTAGGCGATGGGAATTATAACAAACGAGGGAAGAAAAGGTACTCAACAATTAGTGTTCAACTTAAAAATGACTTAATATATTTAATAAATGGTTTAAATTTAAACGCGTCAATTCATAAAGGGAAGAGTGGAATTTTTCGTATTGTCGAAACTGATGGAAAGAACTATAAAAGAAAGGGAATGAGCGAGTTACAATTTAATAATACAACTGTTGACAAAATAGTTTCGATTGTTTCTTTACCTAAAGAAAGAGTATACGACATTACAACTGGAAATGGGTGGTTCATAACTACTAATGGTCTGGTAGTTCACAATTGTTACGGTGTCTTTGGCTCAGATAATTTTGCTCTTTATTGCCCTCCTGTTGCTGAATCAACAGCAGCTTTAGCGCGAGAAGCTATTTCAAAAACAAAACAATATGCAGAAGAGAAACTAGGACTAAAAGTCCTTTATGGAGATACTGATAGTGTTTTTATTCATAGACCTACTTCTGAAAATATCAAAGAATTAGAAAAGTGGAGTATGGATACTTTTCAGATTGAACTAGGTACAGATTATATATTCAGATATTGCTGCCTTTCTGATAGGAAAAAGAATTACTTCGGAATCACTACTAAGGGAGTTCCAATTGTTAAGGGATTAATGGGTAAAAAGAAGAATACACCAGAATTAGCTAAGAAACCTTTTGAAAAAGCATTAGATATTCTAGCAAAAGTTAAAAATCCAGAAGAACTTGAAGCAGCTAAATCCAAGATTATTAAAACAGTCCAAAGAGTCAACCAAAAAATTTCAAAACGAGAATTTAACCTTGAGGAACTAGCTATTAGCGTTACATTATCTAAGAAAATTAATCAATATGACAGCTGGACGCAACCACTTCAAGCAGCAATTCAACTTATAGAAAAGTTTCCGGAAAGAGAAAAACCAACTATTGGTAGTCTCATAAGTTTCGTAAAAACAAAGCCATTCAAAATTTCATCACACTCTGTTAAATTATCTGATAAAATAACTGGAAGTTATGAGTGTTCTGTTAAACCAATTGAATTAGCTAAAAAAACCGATGTAGATATAGCGAAAGTTAAAGAACTACTAAAATCTACTTTAATACAATTACTTGATACAATAGGTATCTCTTGGACTGAATCGATTGAAGGCCAAAAATCCTTAGATAATTGGTTTAAATAGATATGGGGGTTTGCAGATGCCAGAAACTAGTATGATCAGAATATCACAAAAATCATTGAATATTGAAAATTTAAATGATCTATATTCTTCACTTGAAGAAGAAAAAATTACAATAAAAAGAATCTTTGATCCACGGTATTCACATTCTGGTGATGATCTTATAATAGAAGGAAATATTGACAATGTGCTTGCTAGACTTTCAGCAGATTTGCCGAGAGTGATTGGTATTAGATTCAAAACAAATGATCTCTATCAAGAACTTGAATCTAAAACAGCTCTAAATATTGAACATGAAGATACAAGAATCTTTTTTGGAGCTACTTTAATTAATTATGATTTACTTTACAATCGATTAAGAATATCAGATAAAACAAAAATACTATCAATGTTTTTTAGATCGCAACTAGGTGCTCAATTTGGAGCTCTGATGCCAGTTAAAATAAAAGGAGTTGTTGTAGCTAATAAAGTAACAAAAACTGTTGAATTTATACTACCATCACAAAGAATAGCTACTTTAAAAGCTTGGATTGAATTATTAGAACAAAAGCAAAATGTTGATTTCGATGATCTTGTAGATATATTTAGAAAAACAGATCCAATAATGCGCAAAAAAATGGAAGATGCAATGAATTGGGTAAATCAACATCTTCCTGAAATAGTTGCTAAATCTTCATTAATAGAAAATATAGATATTGTAAGAGCATATCAAAGCACTTTGGATTTGATGTAGGAAAGAACAATTTAAATGGCTCATAAAGAGTTAAAGTTAAAAACATTAGTTCTTCCTATGGTCTGAAGGAGACATACTAATGAGAAAAATCAGTCAAATACTCTTTATGACTTTGCTTATATCTATTCTATGCTATTCTTATTCAACAGTAAGTTTTATTCCAGAAGATCAATTAGTTTTTGATCAAATAGCATTTCAAAGAGAAGCAGTCATTGGAGATAATATAACTGTTGGAATTTTCATAAAAAACTTCTTAAATTATACAATTACAAACATCACTGTCTCCTTGAACCTCACAGATTCCAATCAACTAAGATTATCATCCTGTTCACTTGGTGTTCTAAGTGGTGATAATATTACAATTAATGAGATGACAACATCACCAGCAATTGGTGATTTTACAGCAACCAATATCACTGGTTTATTTATGTCAAATAGCTATTTGGAATATAATATATCTGAAATTAAACCAAATCAGAGTGTTATTTTCAACTATAATATCACATCAGATACAATAGTAAGTGCTCAGATACCCTATGCTTACATGTCCTACTATGATAACTGGACTGATTTACAGGAAAATACCAGAAATAAAAATAGATTTCTATTAGATTTTGTTTCTGGTATTCCAACGTTAAATCCCTATTTGCCACAATGGAGTATAGGTAACAAAATTCCTGAAGGTTGGGTATGGGTCATTTTTGTGGTGGTACCAGTAGCAATTGCTGCTGCAGCGTCATTTATTCTATCTTTCAAAAGAAGATAATGTCTCAAGGTTCCTTTTCTTTATTGTTTATAGTCGTAGAATCCAATTCCTGCTTTTTTTCCTAACTTACCTTCTTTTACCATCTTTTTCAATAAAGGAGCAGGTTCATATTGTTCTCCAAGCTGGTCTTTGATATAATTTCCAATGTTTAACATAACATCTAAGCCGATATAATCAGATAGCTCAAAAGGTCCCATAGGGTGGTTTAAACCCAGTTTAATAGCTTTATCAATGTGTTCTTTTTCAGCTACACCTGACTCTAAAAGTTTGTATGATTCATTTAGAAACATCCATAATAATCTATTAACAATAAAACCTGGCGCTTCTCTTGATAATACAGGCGTTTTCTCTAAATGTTTACATAGAGCGATTATAGTAGTAATTGTTTCATCACTAGTTTCCTCACCTTTTATAACCTCAACCAAATCCATAAGAGCAGGGGGATTGAAAAAGTGCATTCCTATTAGTTTGTCAGGTCTTTTAGTTGCAGAAGCAAGATCAGATATCTTTAAAGCTGATGTATTAGTAGCAAATATCACATTGTTATCACAATACAACTCGAGTTTTTCAAATAACTTTTTTTTAGCTTTTTCATCCTCAGTTATTGCTTCTATCACTAATTGTATATCTTGAGTTGCTTCTTTCAGATTAAGGTGAGGATGGATATTTTTCTTTAGAATTTTGATTTCCCCATCATTTATCTTCCCTTTTCTTTTCCTAGAATCGAGAAATCTTTGAATGCTGTTTAAACCAGAATCTAAAAATTTTTGATCAATATCAACAAGATTCACTTCTACTCCTGCTTTTGCTAGGACAAGAGCTATACCACTACCCATTGTCCCTGAACCAATAACAGCTATTTTCTTGAATTGAGAATCCATACAATTCAAAATATTACTATGTAATATTTAAGAATTAACAAGTGTCCGTAAAAGTTGGATACATATAGTTTCTCGTAACTGCGAGGTATTACATCGCCTTTTAATATTTTTTTAGGTTTTTTTACATGGTGCACCAGAAGATGGGGTCAAAGGTAGAAGTTAAATTCCGCGACTATGACATCTATAAGCTTGCAATATGTGGTCCCGGAAGATCTGGTAAGACAACAATATGTAAGAGAATTAGCGAAAATATTTTTCTGAAAAAATATAAACCAACAGTTGGAGCTGAATTTCATACTTATTCATTTAGGACTAAGCAAGGTAAAGCTGTTGCTCTTTTCTATGATATGGCTGGTCAGAAACGATTTGGGATTGTAAGAAAACTGCTATATCCTGGAACAAACGCAGCAGCTATTATTTATGATGTATCAAACAGAGATTCTTTCAAACAGTGTGCAGATTGGATTAGGGAATTAAGACAAGAAAACATCAACATAGACATAACTATTGTTGGAAATAAAACAGACATTTCAAGAGAAATACAACGTGATGACGCCGAGAGAATAGCTAGAAGATTGGGATGTCGTTATGTTGAGACTTCTGCTCTTACTGGAGATGGTGTAGCAATACTTTTAAGAACCTTAATTGAGAGTGCAATGAAAGACCAAAGCAACAAATACAAATTAAGTGGAAGATAATTTTTGCTTTTCTTTTGACTCATCTTTTAGCGGAAGATTTTTCAGCGTCTAAACATTCAAAAAACTGATGAGTAAAAAAATCCGACGAGTTTCGAATATCAAAATATATGTAACGCAATATGCCATTTTTCTACTTGGAGGAGTTTTATTCATTGTTGGTATTTACATGTATGATTATGGTGCAGGTCTTGCAGAAATCAACCCAGATGAAAGAGGATTAGAAATTGCAGGATTTATCTTAATTGCTTTAGGATTGATTTTTGTTGTTCTTTCTTATATCTATGCTCGTACAGGCGCTAAAGTTATAGGTACAAACTGTCCTTTATGTCATGGAACAGGTTATGTTGATGCAGGATTCAGAAAACAAGCAAGAAAAGAAATCTGTTCAGTTTGTAATGGGACAGGAAAGATGTATGATAAAGGAACGAAAATGTGGGAAGAAGAACAAAGAAAACAAGTTCTTCAGAAAAAAACTCAAGAGAATACTGAAAGCAAATTAATAGATGAAGAAAAATAGACAGGAGATAGCAACTTTTCTTTCTAACTAGTCTATTATAGCCAAAATTAATAAAGATATGCTATCTGAAATGTACAATGGCTAAAATCATTCTCATTACAGGTGATGGAAAAGGCAAAACGTCTTCTTCTATTGGTCATGCTTATTTAAATCAATTAAAACAAAAAAAGATTGTAATTGCACAATTTCTAAAAACTGGAAAAAATTGCGGAGAATGTAATTTCTTCAAAGAATTTCACAATGTAAAATGGTTTAATTTTGGAAAAGACGAATTCTATTTGTCAGATAAGCAATTAAACGAATTTCAAAATATGATAACTAAAGGTATAGCAAGGATTTATCAGGAATTAAGTGAAAACAAAACGGATATTCTTATTTTAGATGAACTAGGAGTAGCTTTTTCACATAATTTGGCGAAATGGAACGATTTTGAATCTCTTATAACTCTTGTAGAAGAGGAGATTATAATCACAGGGAGAAGAATACCAGAGGAAATAGAACATAAGGTGGACAAAATAATCTTAATTGAAGAAGTTAAACATCCTTATCATAAAGGGATAAAAGCTAGAAAGGGGATTGAATTCTAAGCAAAATCATTTTTCACTTTCACACATTATTTAATTTTTTTACTTTTGAAATGGGGTCACCCTTCGAAGAAGTTAAATTAATGTTAAACTACTGTCTGATTAAGTATTACCTTTAAATACTCTAACCTCTTCGAAGTAATAGTAGTGGTGTAATGTAATGAGCAAAAAGACAGAGACAGAAGAAGAATTTCCTGAATCTGATGATAAAGAGATTGAAGAAGAATATGAAGAACATCTTATAGAACTAGCTGAGGAGGAATCTAAAAAAGAATCCAAAAAACAAGTTTACAAGGATTTATCTAATATACCAGGTTTAGGAAAGAAAACTCTGGATACTTTAAATGAAAATGGTATCAATGAAATCGAGGAGTTAATGACCACTAGACTTATTGAACTCCAAACTATGGGTATTCAAAGAGCAATAGCAAAAAAAATTAGAGCTGAAATTGCTAGCTCAGTTCCTAAATACAAGTTTTTCAAAGAAGAGATAGGATTAGAAGATCTTCCGGGTATTGGAAAATCAACAGCTGATATGCTGAGAGAAAAAGGTTTGAATGTTTATCTTCTTGGTACAACTCCTGTAAGAGAATTAGAAGAGAAATATGGAATAACAGAAAGTGCTGCGAAAAAATACAAAGAATCACTCAGTGAAATTAGAGGTGGAATTGAATTCATTAATGCTTTTGAAATAATGGAAAAACAAAAAGGTTCACCTGCTTTTACATATGGTATAAAAGCTTTGGATGCTCTAACCACCATTGATGAATTAGGTGTTTCAGGTGTTAGATTAGGAGAGACCATAGAGTTATTTGGTCCATTCAGATCAGGAAAATCCCAGCTATGTCATCAATTATGTGTAACTGTTCAACTCCCCCCAGAACTTGGCGGTGTTGGTAAAAAAGCTGTTTTTATAGATACAGAAGGTACTTTTTCACCAAGTAGAATTAAAGCTATACATGCAAAACTGCAAAAAGACTTAGGTTGGGAGAAAAGTTTTGAAGACGTTCTAAGAGACATCACTTACGCTAGAGCATACAATTCAGACCATCAGATGACTCTAGTAGAAAGATTATTGGAACTGTTTTACAATCATAAAGACGAATATGGCTTTGTTGCATTAGATTCAGCAACAGCACACTTTAGAGCTGAATATGCGGGAAGAGGGACACTAGCTGAAAGGCAGCAAACAATTAACCATCACTTAGGTATTTTAGGCAGATTAGCTGACACATATGATGTTGCTGTAGCTATAACAAATCAAGTTCAATCAAATCCTGCAGCATTTTTTGGAGATCCAACACAAGCTATAGGTGGTAATATCTTAGGACATTGGGCTACAACACGATTTTATCTAAGAAAATCCAAAGGAGAAAAAAGAATTATTAGAATCTATGATTCGCCTTATCTACCAGAAACAGAAGCTGTATTTGCTATAACACCAGAGGGCTGTGTTGATGTGGACGAAGCTTAAATGTATTATTCCAAAGAAGTTCCACAACTTCCACAATATTTCCATCTTATATTAACAACAGAATTACAATATGAACATCTACTTCTATATTCTGCTGGAATATTGGTTTCAGGGATTCTGGAAATATCACCACCATAACGAGTTACAGGCGATAAACCAACCATCTCAGCAGGATCAGAATCTAATTCTCTATTAAAATCGGAATCTAAGAAAACGTCTTCTTCTAAATCATCGGATGATAAGGAGTCAGTTAACGGGTCAGAAAAAAGATTGGTTATATCTAAATCATCTAGGTCAATTTTAACAGGATCTGTATAAAAACGATTTGAAGAGGATTGATTAGAATCTCCATCATAAATTGAAGTTTGAGTAGTTTGTTTAAGGTTATTTTCTGATGAGAAGGTTTTACTAGTCTGTTGTTGATATAATTTGTCATATATTTTACAATGTTCAGAAATTGGACAAGATGATGAACCATATTGAAGATTTGGTGAAGCATCAACAAATGTTCTACCAACCAATAAAGAACCATTAAGAAGATGAATCTTCAATCCTTGCTCAATTAACGCTTTAAGAATAGTCTTCGGATCATAAGATTCACCATTAATTTCAATAATGCCTTTAATATCATTGAAGTTCATCATAACATATAATACAATTAATCTATTAAGTTAAAAAATTAGTATTATATCAATATGAATACGGGTATTACTAAAAAGAGAAAATAGGTAAAAAAAGCTTCACTCTTGATATTTTAAGTGGATAGCTTTTGTCACTCTGTTAAGCCAATCATCTAATTTTTCAATAAGCTCACTATGAACTTCTGGTAGTAGAACATCACTTTCAGGCATTTTAGCAACTCGTTGTACCCAAGAATTCAATTCATATAACATTGGAGACATTCCTACTTGAGTTTCCACTTCATCTCTAAGTTCCTCTAACATTTGTGAGATATTCCCACAACTGGAATTTGGACTAATCATTTGTGTTATATGTTTGAATTTTGCTGATACTGCAGAAAATGCGGCATCAGCTTCAACTGAAGAACCGCCAGCTGGTTTCTCCTCACTAATACCCGGGGAAACATATTCTTCCTGCTTTTGTTTCTTTGATGGTTTGGATTCAGCAACAGGTGCTTGAACAGCAGGAGCTGGGGTACTTACTGGAGTTGATGAGCTCACTGAAGCACCTAAGCCATCAATCTTCGCATTAAGATTGGTAATCATATTTTTTATTCCCGGTATTTCTCCAAGCTTAAGTCCAACTTCTGACACTTGATTCTCTACATTTGAGAAACCTGACATCTTGGATTCTAATTGAGAAATTTGTGTGGATAATTTGGCAATTGAATCATTAACGTTTTGAACTAATGTTGATAGTTTGTTAATTGAATTAATTAATTGTACTAACATTTCTTCTGGATTACTCATTAATAGTCACAATAAGAGAATCACATCAAATTTAAAAAAATTTTTGGCTTAGGCGTATTAATTAGCTGTTAAAATTCTATTGAAAAGATATAGGTGTATAGGAGTTACATAATCTTAATAAAGCTAGCAAACCTTTCATAAATGAAGGCTAATGAGTGAAAGAGATATTGTAGAATTGCTTGTTAGATGGCGTTCTGTGGCAATGATGCTAGAAAGAGAAGAATTCAGGAGAATAGCTGGTGATCAAAAAGGACTTATTGCTGCAATACTAATGATATTACTCGAGATGCAGAATAAAGGTTCTGGAGTATATTAGAAGGAAAATAGGAATTAAAAACAAGGGATAAAGATGTTATCTGAAGAAGAATTCTGGCCTCGGATTGCTATTGAAGCAAACGAATTAAAAAAAGAGTTACCAACCTTCAAACCAGTTGATGGTAATACTTTATTATGGAGAGGATTCATCTTCGGAGCTGGACTATATGAAGGGGGAGTGTTTGTTTTAGAAATAGAAATTCCAAGAGAGTATCCATTTAAACCTCCAAAAGTAAAAATGTTAACAAAAGTGTTCCATGCCAATGTTTTTGATACTAGAATATGTGTAGGAGTACTTGGAGCAGATTGGACTCCAGCAAACAATCTAGTTGATGTTATTGAATCGATACGATTTATTTTGTGTAATCCCAATCCAGACGATCCATTAAATTCTACAGCTGCTAATCTCATGAAACGTGATCCAAAAGAATATGCTCGTAAAGTAAAAGAATATGTTGAAAAATTCGCTACATTTGAGCAAATAGGAAGATATGAGTTATAATTTTTATATCAAATTTAATATTATCATCATAAGTAATTTTTATTTAGAGTTAAAAAAATATTGAATAGATGTCTCAAGGATATATTCAAGAAGTGTTTTCAAGTTTTCAAGGAGAAGGTGCTTCAGTCGAAGGAAGTTGTTACGGATTAAGACAGATATTCGTTAGACTCTCAGGATGTCCTTTGGCTTTAGGTGTACATGGAACTAAAGGTTGTATTTGGTGTGATTCCCCAAAATCTTGGAGTACTAAACCAAAAAAATGTCTCGTAGAAACAAAACCTGGTAGTCAAAAGTTTAACAAGATTGAGAATCCACTAAATCCAAATGATGTTGTAAAAATTATCAAGAATCTGACAACCACTGATTTACATTCCATAAGCTTTACTGGAGGAGAACCTTTATTTCAAGAATTATTTCTTGAGGAAACGATAAATCTGCTCAGATTGAATAATTATAGAATTTATTTAGAAACAGCCTTCACTGATGATTTTGAATTTCTGAGAAAAATTGCAAAGAGAATAGATTATGCTTGTGTAGACGTTAAAGATAGAACTGCAGAAGCAGCTTTGAATTGGGAAAAACTAATAGAGCAGGAATTTTTAATGTGTAAGATATTAAAAAGTGCCAGAACTAAAATCTATGCAAAAACGGTAATAACCAAAGCCTCAAAAAAAGAAGATTTCGAAATAATAGCAAAAAGATGTGGAGAGATTGGTGTTCCACTAGTAATTCAATTTGTCTCACCTCCATTGGGATCTAATATTGAAAAACCTACATGGGAGCAAATAAATAGCTTCACTATAATAGCAGGCGAGTATTTACCTGCTGATAAAATAGGTGTCTCAATACAAATGCATAAAGCTATTGAGATACTTTAGGTGATGAAAAATGAAATTAAATAGCAAATCATTATCTGATGTTCAATCAGATGATTCAAAAATACAGATTGGAATCAAGAGGGTTGGTGTTTGCAATATACCTAAAATTATCAAACGCAAAAGATTTGGTGAGATAAACGAGTTAACTACAAAAATTGATGTTTATGTTGATTTACTCCCTTCAAAAAGAGGCATACATATGTCTCGAAACATTGAAGCAATTAATGAGGTCATATCCACCCTTACTGGAGAAGTAATCACAGATAGTGAAGAATTGTGTTCTCAAATTGCTAAAAAGGTATTATTAGCTCAACCAGGCGCAACTAATTCAGAAGTCAATCTAATAGCTGACTACGAATTAAAAACATATTCTAAGGCTATTAATGGTGAAAAATCAAGTGTTCACAAGCTTAGAGCCGGAGCTAGAGCTAAAAAGAACGGTGAAGACATAGAAGTATGGAAAATTATTGGTGCAGAGGTTGAAGGAACTACAGTATGTCCTTGTTCTCAAGAATTGTCTAGAGATTATGCTTATGAGAAATTGTTGGAAAAAGGTTTTACTAAAGAACAAGTAGAGCTTGCTCTTGAGGATATGCCTTTAGCAGCTCATAATCAGAGATCAAAATCAATTCTTATTTTTGAACAACCAAGAAATGCAGAAAGAATAGAACTTGAAGATATAATTAGAATTCTTGAAAACGCTATGAGTGCACCAACTCATGAGGTATTGAAGAGAAAAGATGAGCAGTCAGTAGTGATATATGCACATAAAAAGCCTGTTTTTGTCGAAGATGTAGTTCGTACTATTCTTAAACAAGTAGCACTTAAGTATGAAAATCAACCACCAGAAACTCAAATTTGTGTTAAGCAGATAAATTACGAAAGTATTCATCAACATAACGCAGTCGCTGAAGTAAAAACTACACTTCAAAGATTAAAAGAGCAATTAAACGGTTTTGAGAATAATGAAGAAAGTTAAGAAAAACCAATATACAATAATTGTGGAAGATTTTTCAACACCTACCACATATGATGGATCACAAATAGCCAGCAGATTTACAGCAGAGAGATATGGTGTATTTGGTGAAACCATATTAATTTTTCGAGGAGGGATGAAATTATCTCCAAAAGAGATGATAGATATAAAGGATATAGTGAGAGAGTCACACTTAAACGAGATTCTGATAAGTTCTGATGATTCATTACATCTAATAATCGAGGAATTTGACATTCAACCCCCAAACATGGAACTTGAATACTACAGATTGCAGATATTGGTTCAAAATGTAATAGAGGTTCTTAGAAGTCATAAAATTGAAATCTCAAGGAAAGGAACAGATATGTATATTGCCGGGAAAAAACTTAATGTTGCTATTGCCACTACAAGTATATCAAGTAGCAAAATTCATCTGGGGATAAATATTACAAGTTCAGGAATTCCTACACATGTAAATGCAACTAGTCTTCTAGAGCTTGGCATAAAACAAGAAGACATAGAAAATATAGCACTCGATATTGCTGAAAGATATGTAAATGAAATATCAAAAATAAAAGAAGATGTATCAAAAACCAGATCAATTTAGGTGATTACTATGAAATTAAAAATCTCAGGTGATAAACTTACTTTCGCTGCAGCTCACATGTTAATTCATCACGATAAATGTGCACGTCTTCACGGACATAATTATGAAATTGAAGTAGAAATTGAAGGATCTCTTGATGAAAATAATATGGTGATTGATTTTGGTCCATTCAAAGCAAGTGTTAGTGCTATCATTAAAGAGCTAGATCACATGGTTATTCTACCAGAAAACAATTCAAAACTTACTATAGAATTGGATCAAAAACAATA
Source organism: uncultured archaeon (assembly GCA_964549075.1). GTDB lineage: Archaea > Asgardarchaeota > Heimdallarchaeia > Heimdallarchaeales > Heimdallarchaeaceae > UBA460. The sequence continues at coordinate 34,820 of CAZJUB010000002.1, forward strand.
TAAAGTCTCTACTGAAGATGGAAAATTTTATCGTTTTCCAAAAGAGGATGTAATAATGGTCCCACTTAAAGCAACAACTGTTGAATTATTAGCTAAATATTTATATGATAAATTAAAGGAACAATATCCTCAATTCAATTTAACTATCACAATGTCTGAAACGCCAACCAGCATTGTTTCTTATACAGAATAAGAAAGGAAAATAATACACATATAATACGTGAAATTACAGAGGAAAAGGATTAAGATGGATACGGCAATTATTTTGTTCTCTGGAGGATTAGATTCAACAGCATGTGTTTATTGGTCTCTTGAAAAATTTGACAGAATATTGCTACTTAGTTTTCTTTATGGAAGCAAAGAAGATGATACTATAATAAAAGTAAACAAAAAATTTTCATCTATACTGAATCTGGAAAGTAAAATAATAGAACTTCCATTTCTAGACGAATTTACAATAAACTCAGGTTCTACACTTTCAGAAATAGGTAGAGAGGTACCAGAAATTATTACATTTGAACAGCTTGATTCTGAAGAGTTAACTAAGCAAACCGCAAAATCTGTTTGGGTTCCTGGGAGGAATATCCTATTCATTTCTATCGCGGCTTCTTTTGCAGATAGCCTAGTTTTACCTGTTAAGATTCTATTTGGTGCAAATTATGAAGAAGGAACTACTTTTTCGGATAATACTCAAGAATTTGTTGACCGTATGAATGAAGCTGTCAAGCTAGGTTGTAGAAATAATATTGAAGTAATAGCACCTTTTCATGAGAAACAGAAAAGTGAAATCGCGAAATTTCTCAAAAATAAGAACGCATCAATCGAATTTTCGTCTTCATGTTATCAGATAAAGGATTGGACCAAAGATGGTCACCCAATCCATTGTGGTAAATGTGAATCATGTCAAAGAAGAAAAAGAGCCTTTCAAATTGCAGGAGAAAAAGATCCTACAACATATCTCTTTTGAAAAAACGTTTTTATTTGTGAAAATCCTAACATTACAGTGGGGTGTAATTATGGATTTTCGTGTTTTTTCAATAAGAAGGGATGGAAGCTATAAAGAAGTACCTGCTAAAAAAGAAAGTTTCCTGGATGAAAATGGAGCTTATTTGATAATGGATAGGAATGAGAGAAAAATATACATATATAGAAAGGATGGAATTTCAAGTGTTCTTTCATATTCAGCGGGAAGAGCTGCTACCAACTTGAAAACACTGAAAGGTTCAAGGTATAACATAGTAAACATAGAACATGAGGAGAGAGATAGAATATTTCCAGAATTACTTCGAAGGATGGAATCTGGTGCTTTTGAGCAGTTGCCACATTCTTCAAGAGAATATTTACCTACTAAAGCCTATGTTTACGGAGAAAAAACCTTACCTATTACAAGAACAGTTGAAAACAGATCTTCTATAGATAGTGAATCAAGGGAGATTGAATCGAAAATAATTGATGTCAAGAAACCAGAGGAACACAATTTAAAAACAAACAGCTATGATATAGAAAATATAGTCAAAACTCTTGCGTCAAAGATTCTCTTTGAATCTAATGTTGAAAATCTAAGGAACTTAGAGAAACCTCCTAGATATGAATTGAAAAGTGAATTGGTAAAAAAAATAGATGAATTGCTGGATAAAATGTATGATTAAATGGCATAGTAACACATAGTTACTGGTCATTTTCGTTTTATTTTTGCCATAAAAAATCCTTCAGTCTCATGTAGATGAGGAAATACTTCTTGTACTACTCCTGCGTCTATTTCTGTTTGGATACCGATTGTTGGATTTGTTTTCTCTAGATAGAAATCAGTATTTTCTTTCAAAAAAGACGCAATCTGATTAGAATTTTCTTCTTGAAATAAAGAACATGTAGAGTAGATAATAGTTCCTTTTTCCTTAATCAAGGAAGCAGCAGCTTCTAACAGCTCTTTTTGAAGGTTAACGTACCATTGTAAATCTCTTGGTTTTAATCGCCACCTATTCTCAGGTCTGGATGAGTATGTACCTGACCCTGAACAAGGAGGATCAAGAAGAATTTTATCAAAAGTAGAATTGATTCTCTTATGGAGTTCTCTTGCATCAGTTTTTATTGTTTTTATACCTTTAACACGTAAAAGCTTCAGTCTGTTTTTCAAAAGCATAGTTCTTTCATCATTTATATCCACAGCTGTAATACCTTTTCCAGTTCCTATAAGAGCTGCAATATGTGATGTCTTACCTCCTGGAGATGCACACATATCAAGTATCCGCTCACCTTTCTTAGGATTCAGAATAATAGAAACTACTGCAGAAGCTTTCTGCTGAACAACTATTTCTCCTTGGATATATTCTTTTATTCTAGGAATTGGGACCGGACTCGTTTCTATCTTTAGGAGGTTTGTGATTTCGTTAACTCTTGAGTATTGAATATCTTGTTCTTTTAATGATCGCTCAACTTTATCTAGTCGAGATTTTAGAGTGTTAACTCTTACATAAAGTGGAGGATTTATCTCAAGTGATTGCAGCAATTCTAAAGTAAATTCCTCTCCCCGTTGATTTATAAATCTTCTAATTATCCAAGTAGGAAGAAAAAATTGGAGAGAAAGTCTGGTTGCGAGATCATTTCGATCTTTGAGAAGCTGAAATTCCTCTATATCCTCTATTGATTTAAGAATAGCTAGGAAATTAAAATTTCCAATTTGAGAATAATATCCTTGCAGAAGTTTATAAACATCAGTCACTGATTTTTTCTTGATTTTCAACAAATAAGTTGAGAGTCTAAATAGACTTCTATTCTCAGGTTTTATCTTTTTAAGAGAAAAGGAAGGAGAACCGGTTTTGATATACATATCAATTAAATTGAGTTTTTTATATATTTCAAAAACAGAAACATATAGAATAGATTCATCTTCTTTTGATATCTTGGTATTTTCAATAACAGATCTAAGAGAGGAACGAATAGATTTTCCTCTGTCTATAGCTTTGAGAGCAGTAAGTACCAAAGGTAAGAGATTATCCATATTTGACCCCCTCATTCTAAATTAAATTTATTTTTTATTGTGCAATTCTTGGTAAGTAAGACCCCCCTTTGTTTCAAAAGGTTGGAATAAAACTTGTTCTCCAACCTCTAGTTGAAGAATTTGTGCAAATTTGCGAAGAGCAATATTACAATAATCAACAAATGGAACATAAATAAAATTCATTTTGCTGTTCTGGTATAATGGAAGCTTAATAGAATCAATCTTAAAACTGATTATAGTATTAACACCTTCATTCTGTAAAAATTCTAATTGTGTTGAAGAGAAAGAATTTCTTTCAAGAACCATTGACAGGTTAGAATCGTCATGAGCAAAAGGATAAGCAAACCAATTCTTGTTCAAATGGCTCAAATTAGTAAGATAATCATCAAAAGTGATATTTTGAGTATCCCATTTAATAAGTGGAAATGCATCATTTCTTGTAAGTTCGATAGCATTGACATTTGTTAATCCTAAAGTCTGTAAGAAATATGCAAAACTTCCTTTTTGAGAATAAATCCACTCTTCTGGTAAGTGAATGGTTTTAATGTTGTTTGTTACGAGGGCTTTAAGGAGTTCAAAATCTCTTTCTGATAAAGGAAATTTTGTTTGTGTTATGGAAAGTGGCAAAAGAGTTATTGCAAGTAAAGCGTTATTATCTTTCATAAAATGAACGAGTTTCAGATTCATCAATGGTGAAGTAATGATACATTTTACATTTGTTGCTTTGAGTTTATGTTCGGAATAGGTTCCGAATTCTATGCCAAAATTTACTGAATCTATAACTTCTTTGTCACAGATATTTCTTAAAGAAACCAGAATTTCATCTAACGATTTTGTCATGTTAAGAAAAAGGAGGAAGAATGACTTAAAAACACTTTGGGGGCATACTTGAATCTGAAGAAAATTATACAGTAACCACATGTTGTTATTGCTTTTCAAAGACTTTCTTTACAGGAGCAAAGATAAATGTTAATTCTTTAGCCACGGTTTTCTTTAAATCAAGGGGATGTAATTCACCTGCTTTAAAAGATCTTTCTAATGTTGTATAATTACTAAATTGCAAATCCCCTCCAAATTTTTCTGGTCTTTCGATTTTTAACGAATCTATATTGGGAAAAATAATTAACCGAGCTATCTGAAGAACAGGATTTTCTTCAACAGTTTTAGCTGGACAATATGCTTTCCTCATTTTTTCATATATATTATCTTCTGAATCTGTAACAGAAATCATAGATTCTGGAATAGAAGAAGACATTTTAGATCCTGGTCCTGTTAATGCTGAAATAAGTGGAGTATGAACACAAGTTGGTGATGGTAAATCAAGTTCAGATGGGAAGAGTTCTCTAGCTAACATGTGAATTTTTCTTTGTTCCATACCTCCTTGAGCAGCATCAAGATCCAAGTATTTAATGTCTAGAGTTTGCATGAGCGGGTAAATCATTTGAGAAACTGTAGCGTTATCAATATCTCGAGCAACTTCCTGCATTGATCGTAGACCTCTCTTTATTGAAGTTCTCAAAGCTAGTTTATGGAGTTCTCTGATATACTCCTTTGTATACTGAAAATCACTTCCTAAAACAATTTCAGGATTTTTCAAACCTAATGCATTCATGGCTTTTTCCCATAAAACACACTGTTGAGCTATTTCCTCTTCTGTTCCTTTTTTATTTAATAAGGCATGAACATCAGCAAGGAGGATTTTAACATGAAATCCAGCAGCCTCCATATCTTTTAGTTTCATCACAGTTACAGCATGACCTATATGAACAGGACCACTAGGTTCATATCCAGTATAAACGTTAGGTTTGGTTTTTGTTTCTAAAATACTTCTTAACTCGTCTTCTGTTACGATTTCTTCAGTATTTCTTTTTATCAAATCAAATTTAACTTGAGAATCCATATGAACCATCTGATAATTTAATATTATCAGAAGTTTTCTGAATCACCTTAAAAAGATTAAGAAAAGAGATTGATAACTCATGATTCTTTTATTTGCCACCCACAGGCAACCCAAGCTTCCTTCATTTTTGGATTCTTTTCTAGGAATCTATCAACAAGTTCCTTGGGTACTTTATTCATTGAACAAGAGAAATTTGCGCATCTTTTACAGGTATTACCTAATAATACTCTCGAAAAATACCCTGCTACTACCATAAATAGAAAAGAGCAAATCACCAGTGGGATACCTGCAAATAAGTAAACGTTATAATTTAGTGCGAAGTAGATTATTCCCCAAACAATTCCCAAAAAAGGGAATAAATCAATAAAAGTACCAAATATCAACATGATAATTTTTTCTGTTCTACTAATTGGTTCAGGTTTATATTCCCAAAGTTTAGGCATACCTCTTAAAGCCCAACATCTCAGAAACTTCCCCTCTTTTTCATAGAAAGGACAATGACTGCACAACAATCTAGGCTCTAAAATTAGAAAAGTAAATAGAAGAACCATAATATATAAAATAAACATCCACCAATGACCAATTATAAGTCCTGAGAAAACAAAGATTGCAATAGCAAAAATCCGATAGGCAATATTTCCTATTGTAAATTTGTTAGCAAATTTCTTATCTACAAAACAGATTAATTCACCCTCAATATCACATTCAGCACAACTTGAATTTTCATCTGCAATGCAATTCTTCGGCAATTCTAATATTGCTTCATCAGACACAGTCATATTAAGAATAAGAATGAAGAATATGCTTTAAATTTTTTCTAGAAATCTATTATCTCTTGTTTAATCTTGTGCTTTTCCATAAAATTTTCCAACTCAGAAAATTTAATAGGTGTACCAACTCGAACCCCTGTAGCTTCAATTTCCATTGCACTTAATGCAGCAGCAATCTTGGATGTATCTTCCAATGATTTTCCCATTAGAGTTCCATATATTATTCCACTCATAGTAGCATCGCCTGCTCCTGTAGAATCTACAAGAAGAGTTTTGGGAGGAGTGGTTTTCACAAGCTGTTGACCATCACTAAACCATTGCCCTTCATGTCCTAGAGTAATATTTACTTTTTCCAATCCCCAATCAAATAGTGTTTTCATTCCATCAAGAATATCTTTCTTTCCTGTAAGAGCTATAAGTTCCTCATTATTCATACTTGTAATTTGACTGCTTTTCAAGAGATCAATTGTTTCTTCAAGACGGTGCTTTATTATGGATATGGAAGGTGCTCCTGCAACTATTCCATTTGTTGGCTTTGTAAGTTCTATGCAATGCTTAATTGCATCAATAGCATGATCAGAAGTAAGTGATGTCCAAGCAAAACATTTTGTAGATAATAGCATATTTTCAAGAATATTAGTTTTTGAGAATAAATTATTTGCACCTTTATAAGCTAAAATCGATCTATCCTTTCCCCATGGAGTTATCAGAACAATGGAGACTGCAGTTATATCTTTATTGAAAATCTTCACGCCAGAAACATCTACACCGTGGCCTTTCATGTTATCCAAACAAACTTTTCCATTCATATCATCACCCACTCCACCAAGATAGGCTGTGTGGAAACCTATGTTCGATAAGTTACAAGCTATATTGGCTGCAGAACCACCAGGGAAGAATTTTATAGACTTGACATTCAATTTGCTAGAATATTCTATTGCAATATATTTCTTCTCAACTTGATTCTCTCCCGAGAGTTCCATTCTCATCAAATCATCAAAGGTAAAAATCATATCCATAGTACATGAACCTAAACTAATCAAATCATATTTTTTATTCTCGTTATTCATTGAAAGAAATATTATTGCTCTGTTTAATAAACTATACTAAAAAGAGGAGAAGTAGGCTATGAAATTATAAAAAATTCAGTAGCCCATAAAATACCTTCATCATCCTCAGTGAATGTATATTGGATAACATCTCCGACATTAGCTAAAACGACACCATTCCAATGAGTCTCATTAAGATAAGATTGAGAACATCTAATAATTCGAGAATCATTTAATTGGAATACAAATATGCTATCTCCTCCTTCCACATACATACCTACATCTTCAATCTGAGCAAATTCATATTCTTGTTGAGGAGTCCCTGATGCAAAAAATGATTTGAATTCTAATCTTGCTTCTTTAACCACTTGAGACCCAGTGAGACCTTCTGCTTCAGCTATTGAGATATAACTTGAATCTAGAGCATCAATTACACAAACATGGGACAGTCTTTGTACTGATCCACTTTGCCAATATATTGGAATAAACCAAGCAAGTCTATAACCAATTGTTGTATTAATGGTATAAGGTACTGGCATTTGAACTATGTAACTTCCTGTATTGGGAGCTGTTAGTTGTCCTCTAGCTAATTTAGATGCTGTAAGAGCAGATATAAATCCTCTACTTCGTAGATCATAAAAAGTAGTCCCATTCTTTCTTATAATTCCAATTCCTCCAAGTGTCTCTTCTGAATCTTTTGGATGAGTAGCAAAGAAAGCTAAAGTTTTATTTTCAAATTTAACATATCGTATATCTTCAACTCCTTCACCATAGAATCCCAACCTATCTGAACTATAATTAGGGAATCCACTAAATAATCTTATATTCCCTTCAACTGATGTATCTCGCTTGTTTCCCCAATTTATTATCCACTTTTCTTCGATTAATACTTCAGAATAAATCTGTAAGATATAATCTGGTGTTGAGTCTAATTCGTTTACTGAGTAGTGAACAATCAACTCACCAGTTTTGATATCGAGAACATCTATACCATCAGATTTCCATGCACCATAAACATCTCTAGTGGTTCTTGTAACAACATATACCCATTCAAATCCTGTCCAAGCTGGATAGGATCGCAGATATTTAGCTCCTTGATCACGTCTATAGTTTTTGAGAACAATATCATGGTTTCTCCAGAGACCTTCAGCATAGTTGAAATCTCCTCTAGCAAAATTAATAATTATTGGTTCAGCATTTGGACTGTTCACTTCTACTAAGATTAAACCCCAAGCCAAATTAAATTGTCCTGGTGTCCAAAACTGCGCAGAAGATTTAGGTGCGTATATCATACACCAATAGATAGAACCATTTACATAGATTACATTAGCTTCCATTAGTTCAGCATTAGAACCGAAGACTGCTTTGTTTTGTTCAGCTTTACTTATAGCAAATTCTTTTGTGACAAGACGGATATTACCATCTATCTCGCTTTCCTCATTCAAAACAACAAAAGGTAAATTTGTTGAATCATAAATTACCATTGATTCGAAGTGTTTTGCACTCAGCATAGTTTTTCGAATACCCAACAAGGAGTGCCCTCCGATTATGATTATCAAAATCAAAACAACAAATAAGATGGCTGATTTTCTTTTTCGTATTACTCTAGCAATAATGTTGGTTCTATTCATCGTAATTTCAAATGTTAATGCAAGAACGATAGTGATAGATCCTACCAGTATCAAATGCTCATAAACCGCTACCATCATAGTTCTAGTCCAGAAACCAACAACCCATACACCTAACAATAAGAAACAAAAAACACCTATAGAGAGATGTCCTAGTGTTTTGTTTCTCTGTCTTATTCGAAATATTATCCATATTAGTGGTACATAGGCTATAAATAATAGAAAAGTAACACCTGCATAACCCATAAACTGCAATTGCTAGCTTCCAATATAAATTTATTTTAAATTACAATACAAATCTTTTCTTTCTAATAGGCTTTCCTCAAATCTAATTTCATCCATATTTCTAAAAGATTATAAATACTCTCTAAAATAAATTTTTATTTATATAGAGTAAAAAAACCACATGAGTAAAACTACTATTCTCTCGAATATAGCTGCTGATATACCTGAGAATCTAATAAATAAATACCGAATTTTCATGATACAAGTACCTGTAGAATTTCCTGATACTAATGAAGTCTTACTTTATCCTAGAGATATTAATTTTGAAGATTTTCTTAAGAGACTTCATACAGATAGAAATTATCCTCAGCCAGTTCAACCCAAAATTGATTACTTTGTAAAAGTTTTTGAGAAATTAGAAAAAGAAGGAAATGACAATCTGCTAATCATCAATATGACATCAAGGGGAACAGGCATAGTAAACACTGTTAAGGTTAGTATTAGGCAATATCAAAAAGAAGGAGGAAAATGCAATTTTTTCCAATATGATTCAAAAGAAGGTTCTTTTGGGGTCGGTATTTCAGTAATTAAAGCAGCCAAACTCTTAGAAGAAGGATACTCATTTGAGGAGACAATTGCTAGTTTAGAAGATTTTAAAACTAAAGAATTAGTCACAACCTTTACATTTGAGAGCCTAAAATTCCTTCAGAGAAGTGGACGAATTGGTTTAATAAAATATCTCATGGGATCTGTTCTTAATATTCATCCTTGTTTGGAAGGAACAAGAGAAGGAGAAATAAACTCATTTCATCAAGCAAAGACATATGATGATGCAATTGAAAATATTATAAATCGAGCCTATGATAAGTTAAAACATTTCAAAAATCTAGGTTGTTATATAGTAGCAGGAAATGCAGAAAGGGGATCAAAACTTGCAAAACAAATACTAATCGAACAATTTCCAGAAGTGCATTTCTACAGTATAATTCCAATGAGTGGTATAACGTATTGTTTTACAGGACCAGGTTCTGTTATTATTGTAATGTTCAATGATTTTAAGCACTAAATAAGTTTCTAAAAAGAAAAAACGAAAAGAGTAACTTTTACTCTTTTAATACTTCATACCATTTCTTCAAAGTTGCAGTTTTCCACTGTTCTCTTCCTTCTCTAGGAGGATAATACTCAATCTTTTCTGCCTGTTCCAGAATTTCTTCCTCAGATTTACCTTCAGCAATTTGCTCTTTCATAAGTTTGACTACTTTTTCAAGATAATCAAGAAACTCTTTTACAGGCTTTTTATCAGAGATTTGACCATGTCCAGGAATATAATATTCTACATCTAGAGAAAGATATTCTTTCAATGCTGCAATCCAATGGATAGGATTAGCTGAAGGTGGTCCTCCCCACGGAAATTGTCTATTAAATAGATTATCTCCAGCAAATAAGACCTTATAGTTTGGACAATAAACGTAACTTGACCCTTCAGTATGCCCTCCAGTTCTTTTTACAATAACCTTTACATCACCATCTACCAATTCGTATTTGTTTGTGAAGGTTTTATCTGCTAAGACAATCCTTAATCCTTCCAATGTCGATGGATCTTCTGCATTTTTTCTCAATTCCTCTAAGGCTTTTGGTGTCCAGTTTTTCTCTTGCGAATTTACCATCTCTTCATAATTAATCTTAGATGTAATTATAGCACAATCTTCAAAGATTTGATTCCCAAAAACATGATCACCATGAGCATGAGTAAGAAAAAGAATAGAAGCTTTTTTACCTGTTTCTTGTTCTATATGTTCTCGGAATTTTTTAATTTGAGGAATATTCATCCCCGAATCAACAAAAACTATCTGTGAAGGTAAGACATAAGCAGTAACATTACCTCTAGTACTCCCATCTGTAATAGCATAAACATTCTCATTTACTTTATCAATAGACACGAAATACACCAATTAAGTGAAGAAAATAGAAGTAGAAAAAACTTTTGGATAAAAGAAAGCCGATACAAGACTCAGGTAAATTAGGTGATATTTTAAAAAAGTACCAAGTAAACAACGATTCATTTAATCAAAAAGAACAGCATGAACTTCTGGAATAAATCTTAAATATAGCCAAATATGGTCAGATTTGTTAGTGATACAATGTATACTATGTCTGTTACTCCTCGAATAAGTGAGATAGATGTTAATGAGAAGGTTAAACTCACTGCTCTTATGGATTATTTTCAGCATATCGCTTACAAGCATGCTGATGAATTAGGGATTGGTCATCATCAGATTTTTCACCAAGGACTTACCTGGTTGCTTTTGAGATATACTCTAAAAGTTCACCGTTACACCTCCCCAAATGAAGAGTTAAAAGTATCGAGTTGGGTAGCTGAATCGGGAAGTCCTAAATATACTTTAAGAGACTTTGAGATAAAGGACAAAGAAAATCAGATTGTTTGTCAAGCTACAACCAGTTGGTTGTTGTATAATTACAGAAAGAGACAAGCAGTCAATTACAAAGACTATTGGGCAGATTTTGTAGCAGAAGAGAGAAGAGCTTTAGATTACAGTTTTCCCAATCTTCCTTTACCAGAAAAGATTAGCTCCACAAAACAACTGAAAGCAAGATTACAAGATTTAGATATCAATCAACATGCGAACCATGTAGCGCATATCTACTGGATACTAGAAAGTATGCCAGAAAAGATCAGGAAGAAATACTACCTTGAGTCTCTTGAAATCAGCTACAAGGAACAAGCATTCTATGAAGAAGAGATGATTGTAGAAACAGAGATTCAAGAATTGAATAGGAACGAAATCAAAGCTTTGCACCAGATAATCAAAGGAAAGAAAAGAAAGTTAGTCTCAAAATCAGTGACGGTGTGGAAGAAGTTATAATCATTAATTGCTGCCAGTCGTACATATTTGCTATACGGGTAGCAACGCTTTTCATTATTTAGCTATATATTTTAAAGAGCAACATGGTGCAATTATTAGCTGTCACCACGAGGTTTTACATTTTCCGAATGGCATGATGATGGTCCGAATGACTACATTGATAGATTACCCGAAGGAGATGAAAAGGATTCTATGAATATGCGGATCAATTGCATTTTACTCCTCTTTCCAATCCTCCTTCTCCTACATTATCTCATGTGACAGCAAGTTTGTCAGTTATGAGACCTTAAATTAACGATCTGACACCTCACCTCACGTGGGTCAAGAATCGCTTTTTCTTGCATTGGTGGTTTGTTTCTTATAGATTTATTGTCTTCGATGCTGAAGGACTGGTTTTAGTTTAGTACCAAATAAAAAAAGTTGTTTGCTTGGTACTAATAAAAATTTTCACCACCTCTCACCTTGGCTTCTAACGGCAATCTTTATGGGCTAAACATCTCGCCGAGGAAACTCAGTTTACAGTTGTTTCAAAAATCTGTTTTATGGAATCTAAAGATAACCCCCTCAACCTTCGGATATTTTTCTGGCTTGTAAAAATAAATCACAGATTAGAGAGCCTACCCACATTTTCCACGTTTAAAGTAATCATTATAAATGACCGCTATTGAAATAAAGTAGTGTTTAAGTATAGTTAATGGTGAAGAATTTGACACATGAATTTGACCTTGGTGATGACACTGAGGAAGTTATTGGTCGAGGAACGTGGATTGATAAACTTGCTCTTGAGGTTTTGGAACGAAAAAACAACCTAGAAGGAGAACACCCTGAAATAATAAGAACTGAAAGTGGTCTTGGAGCCTCAGGTTTCCCGCATATTGGGTCATTTGCTGATGCCTCACGTGCTTATGGGTTCAAATTAGCTATTGAGGATTTAGGTCGAAAAGCAGAATATATCGCTTTTGCAGATGATATGGATGGTTTACGTAAAGTTCCAGCTGGAACACCTCCTGAATTAAAAGAACATCTAGGAAAACCTGTATCCATGATTCCTGATCCTTGGGGGTGTCATAAGAGCTATGGTCAACATATGTCGTCTTTACTTATTGAATCTATTCAACAGACAGGTATTATATGTACACCTACTTCAGCAAACGAACTTTATTCTTCTGGTAAAATGACTTCTCAAGTTAGGAAAATACTTGCTCAAGCCAAACTCGCAGGTGAAATTATTGAAGAAACAACGGGACAGGAAAAATATCTTGAAATTTTACCTTATCATGCCATCTGTAAGCAATGTGGAAAAATCTATACCACTAGAGCAATCAGCTATGACAAAAAAAACGGCAAAGTAGAATATATCTGTGAAGGAGATGAAATACGTGGGAATGTCTTGGATGGTTGCGGGCATCATGGTTGGGCAGATATTACCAAAGGAGAAGGTAAACTAACCTGGAAGGTCGAATTTGCAGCTAGATGGGATTTATTACAAATCGATTTTGAAGCATTTGGGAAAGATATCTTCGAATCAGTTATTTGTAATGATCGAGTTTGTCAAGAAATTTTTGGTTATGAACCTCCAGCTCATGCTCGTTATGAGATGTTTTTAGATAAAGGTGGATCAAAGATTTCTAAATCAGCGGGAAACGTATTCACACCACAAACCTGGTTTAGGTATGGTTCTCCACAATCTCTTGCTCTATTAACATTTAAACGAATGACTGGTAGTAGAACCTTGGCTGTAGATGACATACATGTCTATATGAAAGAATTGGATTACTTGGAAAATGTCTATTTTGGTCAGATCAAGGAAAGCAACCTTGCACAAAAAAGAAAACTAAATGGACTCTTTGAATATTGTTGGTATCTAAAACCTCCGGAGAAGAGATCGATTCAAATACCTTATTCTCTGCTTGTCAATTTAATTGCTGTAGCTCCAGAAAGCGCTTTTGAAGAGTTCTTAGAATCCAGATTAATAGAATATGGTTACTTGAAAGATGGTGCAAAGCTTGAAGATATCCAAGAGAGAGTTCAATATGCTACAAATTGGGTGAATGACTTTGCTCAGTTGGAAGATATAACTATTGAACTAGATGAAAAACAGAAAGCTGCCTTGAGACAGTTAATAGACTCATTAAAGGATTTGAAAGAAGCAGATGATATTCAAAGTGTAATCTTTGAAACAGCGAGAAAAAATGATATTAAACCTAGAGATTTCTTCAGATTGCTTTATCAGATATTGTTGAATGGAGATCGTGGTCCCAAATTAGGACCATATATCCACACAATTGGGACAGGACAAGCGATTAAAACTATCAAGAAGAACTTATAAAAAATTGATACATCCTTAAGTGAGATAATCTAATAGTTTAAAGTATGTCAATTGATAACATTAGTATTATTAAGAGATAATAAAAATATATTATCTCAATTGATAAGTCTATAAAACCTTAAGTCTAGCTTTATGCTTTTTACCCAATAATTCAAGAGACAAAATATTGATAAGTATTTGTAGTAGTTATTTTGTGTAAAATGTTTCAAAATATAAAAGTAGATCGAATTAATCAGTATGATTCTGATGCTACAAGTTTGGAAGCTATAAAGAATCTATTGATTCCTTCAATAAAACAACTGGATAAATTTTTATTTTTCATAGCAGAAAATCAAAAAGATATTCTTCTCTCCTATATTAACCAGATAAAAGAAATATTAAAAACCTAAACTAGACACTATTCTAGAAGCTTTTGATTCTGATAATCAATTCCCCTTTTTAGTAACTCTATTTTCATCAATAATATACTTACAGTTACTTTATTCTTTTCAATCCTCTTATTCTTCAACTCTTCAATTATCTCTTCACTATCCTTTAAATCAAACTTATCTGCTTCATCAAACATCCCTTCAGCTTTACCATATAAACACCAAAATTCCACCGTCTCAGCCACTTTCGGATACACCACCAGATCCTTCTCCTTGAATATCGCTTGTGTTGACCTCTTTGCATCTATGATTCTTTTCACACTATTTTCGTAATATACAACTATTTCAGGTTGAATCCAGCTCTGTTCTTCCAGTTCAGGAGTATCTATCCTAGGTTTCCAGTACCATTCTTCATCAGCTAAAAGAACTTCTGCTATTTCTTTACAAAGTTCTTCCCATTTGTAAGCTGTAGTTCTAGTAAACCAACATGCTTCTGCTTCTTTATGTTTATACAAGTGACTAGGATCAGCAAAACCTCTACCACATTCTTCACAAACAAAAGGTTTCTCATCAGTATGAACAGCAATAATATGTAATTTCAAATCTCGAGCATGAGGGAAAGAAGCATCACATTCTTCACAAACATGAGGGCGATGTTTTTGATGAACAACTCTGATATGATCATTTAAATGACTACTAAGTTTGAAAGCAAAACCACATTCGTCGCAAACGTATGATCGTTGATTAGTATGAATTGAAATAATATGATCTTGTAAATGCTGTTTTAGCTTAAATGAAGAACCGCATTCGGGGCATGTATAAGGGCGAAAACTCTCATGTACAGTTTGAATGTGTCTCTTTAAACTATCTTCTCTATAGAAAAAGGTATCACATAATTGGCAAGTATATTTTTCTTCTTGTGTGTGATTAGAGTTAATATGGCGTCTTAATGATTTAGCCTGAGAAAACTCTTGTCCACACAATTCACACACATAAGCACGTATTCCCTCATGAACTTCCCTAATGTGACGTTTCATTGTATCTTTTCTTGTAGTTATGAAATCACAAAAATCACACTCATATCTTTCTAACTGTTCATGAACTGTTCTTCTGTGTCTTGTTAATCCATCTTTCCTTGAGAAAACTTTCTTACATTGTTCACAATAGTAGATTGAATTTTTCTTGTTATTAACCATTACAATAGTATTATTTAGATTTTAAAATATAAACTCAAAAAATATTATTTAAAAGAATGAAAAATAAAAAATGTGAGAAAAGTGAAATTACATTCTACGGCCTCTACGGCCTCCCTTGCGGCGACATCCATTATGCGGAAGGGGGGTCACATCTTCCAGTCTCAGTATTCTCATTCCTGATCTTTTCAGTGCTCTTAATGCTGCTTGTGTTCCTGGTCCTGGTGTCCTATTTTTATGTCCTCCTGGTGCCCTGTATCTCACATACAGCTGATATATTCCTTTACTTTGTGCTTCTTGTGCTGCTGCATTTGCTGCTTTCATTGCTGCATAGGGACTGGATTCGTTTCTATCTGCTTTTACGAACATTCCTCCGCTTTTACGGCTGAATGTTTCTGCACCAGATATGTCAGTGATGTGTACAATAGTATCATTGTAACTTGAGAAAATATGAGCAATGCCATATTTGGAATCTCTTCTAGAGGTTCGTACTCTTGCTTCTCGTCGAGTAGGAGTCTCGGTTTCTGAATCTTCTGATTCTTCACTTGATTCTTCACTTGATTCTTCACTTGATTCTTCACTTGATTCTTCACTTGATTCT
>CAZJUB010000002.1:50865-51414 GCA_964549075.1 uncultured archaeon
TGATTCTTCACTTGATTCTTCACTTGATTCTTCACTTGATTCTTCACTTGATTCTTCTTCCTCAACTTCTTCTTCATCTTCATCTTCGGTTTCATCAAATTCGATATCTTCGAATTCCTCTTCTTCGTCTTGAACTGATTTTGCTTCTTTTTTGCTCATACAATCACCTACTTAGATTCCTCCTTAGCGGTAGCAAGAAGGCTCTTTGCTTCATCAATCATTTGTTCTGCTGTAGTATCACCAATACCAGGAACCTTAGTTAATTCCTCAACTTTAGTAGAAGCGATTTTTTCAACAGAATCAAAACCACTTTCTTTAAGAAGCATGGCAGTTTTTGCTCCAACTCCTTTAATCTCTGAAAGATCAACCTTTACAATTTTAGGTTTAGCTGGAGCAGGTGGTATCTCCTTCTTTGGAGCAGGTTTTTCCTCTGTTGGTTCTGCTTTAGGTTTGGATTCAACTTTAGGTTGAACGGGAGCTTCTTTCTTTGGAATGGGAGCTTCTTTCTTTGGAATGGGAGCTTCTTTCTTTGGAATGGGAGCTTCTTTC
>CAZJUB010000002.1:51514-83390 GCA_964549075.1 uncultured archaeon
TTTGGAATGGGTTTTTTCTCCTCGATTTCTTCTTCTAGTGAATCTTCATCCATTTCCAATTCCTCCTCCTCTTCTTCCAGCTCTTCCTCTAATTCTTTTGGAAGAGCTTTAGGTTTCTTTCTAGCTTTTTGTGCTTCCTTTTTCTCTGGAGAAAGTTCTTCTTTTGTTGGAGGTGCTTGAGGTCTAGCAGGATGAGATTTATCAACCAATGGAGAACGAGGAGCATAATCTATATTTTCTTCTTCATTCACCTTTATCAGACGTCCTGGAGAAGTCACAATAGCTCTTTCAATAGCAATATGCCTATGAGCAATGAATTGTCTAGCTTGATAAGGAGAACTTGCTAAACCTCGTCTAAACACTAGTGTTTGCAATCTTCTGTTCAACACTGTTCTAACATCTAATGCCAAAACTGAGTCAAGGTCGCTTCCTCGAGGAAGCACACCAAGATTAGCTAAGCGAGAAAGAAGTTCTTTTTCTCTCTGTTCTCTTACTTCCACTGGAAGTGCAAGTAAAGATCTTGCTTGTTGTCTAGCTTTAGAAAGAACGGTTTTAGCTTTCCAGAGTTCTTTCTTATTTCTCAAGCCATATTCTCCAACTAAAGGTAATTCTTGGTCAATTCTAGATTTGTCATAAGGATGACCAGGTGTAACAATCTTTTTTCTTTGTCTTCGTATTCCACCCATTTCTTACACCTTAACCTCTTTTCTTCTTAGAGACACCCACTGTGGTACCTCTTCTACCATGAGTTCGGGTTCTTTGTCCTCTAACTTTAAGCTTGAATGAGTGTCTAATTCCTCTACGACTGCGGATTCGTATATACCTTTCAACATCTTGTTTAGTTTGCAAGATTAGCTGTGCTTCAGTGACGTGTAAATCGTCACCTGTTTGACGATCTTTTCTTCTATTTACTAACCAAGCAGGAATACCAGCTGAGGTAGGATCACTAATGATATTCTCAATCTCTTTAATTGTAGAATCAGTAAGAAAACCGATTCGTTCAGATAGAGGTATCTTCAAATTTCTTACAATAGTCTCAGCTAATCTTCTATTCACTCCAGTAATTCTTGAGAGACCTAGAGTAACAGGTAGATAACCTTCAAGATCAGTAGACTTTATTCTAACTAAATGGCGAAATGACATGTTATCACTTTATCAGTTTTTATTCCACAACCCGAAGCTGTGGTGCTCTTATCTTTGTAAGAGCTTCGCCCAGTGCTTTACCAACTTAATAATAGCACAATGACTTCAACTGGGAACCAGAGAGAATTATTTTAAACGTTTGCTTCAAAGACTAAAACAAATTGGAGATAAAATTGGAGCCAGGACGGGGATTTTCAGTGTTTCAGAACGCATCTGAAATTTTCATTTTGAACCCCGGAGTCTATTGACACTAGATTTCCAATCTAGCCTCATACCAGGCTTGAGTATCCTGGCTCATTTGGGAATATAAACTTTGTAAATTGATAATATTAAAAATATTACCATGATGCTCTTAATTTTGTTTTTTGTATGTAGAAAAATGTTATATTTATGTAATTTATTAGATAAATGGTTATATGAAAATTGGTTTTATAATGCTTTGGACACTTCTAGCGATATTCTTACTTTTTGTCATATTTTATATCATTGGTTTGATTGATAAAAAAGTGAATACAGTGGATATTGCTTACGGTTTAGGATACATTATTGCAGCTATTCTTCCATGGATTTTAAGTGAGGATGGCGCATTTATGATTGAAAGAAAAATCATCATGACTTCATTGATTCTACTTTGGGGATTGAGGATAGCTATTTTCTTGACACTCAGATCATTTGGCAAGGATGAAACTACAAAGGAAGATAGAAGATTTAAGGTATTCAGAGATGATTGGGGAAAAACATTTTGGTGGAGAAGTTTTGTTCAATTATATGTTTCACAAGTTTTTCTTATCTTTATTATAGGTTTTCCAGCTATAGTAACCAATGCAGGTACTGAAACAGGATTGCAGGTTACTGATTATGTAGGAATTGGTATTTGGATTATAGGGTTCTTCTTTGAGTTTACAGGAGATCTACAAATGTATCTATTTAAGAAGAAACCAGAAAACAAAGGCAAAATCATGTCTAAGGGCCTTTGGAAATATAGTCGTCATCCCAATTACTTTGGAGAAATTACAATGTGGCTTGGAATATTCATCTTAGGATTATATCCATATGGCACTTTAAACATAGTGGGGATAATTAGTCCTATTATTATTGCTTTAGCTCTAATATTTGTTTCTGGTATTCCTCTAGCAGAAAAAAGATATGAAGAGAATACTGAATATCAAGAATATAAAAAGAGAACAAATGCTTTAATTCCTTGGTTCCCAAAGAAATAGCATTGTTTTTCTTCTTTTTTTTCAAAAACTGTTTTTCATTTTACTTTGTAACAATTAGAAAAATGCTTATAAATAGAAGAACATCAATGAGATTGAAATCGAACCGGTGGTTTCAATGACGTCAAAATTCTTACTGCTATTCAAACCGTTTCAACGTTTTATATTTGAAGTGAAGAAACCTGCAAGAAAGCCTTCTTTCAAGCGAAAAATAGCTTGGACTTTTGGAATTCTTGCTATATATTTAATAATGCTAAACATACCTATTGTAGGTATTCCAGCAGCAAGTAGTGGAAAAGACCCATTCTTTGCTATGAGAGCGATACTTGCTTCCCAAAGAGGAACACTAGCTGAATTAGGAATAGGGCCCATCGTAACAGCAGGTTTGATAATGCAGTTGTTAGTGGGATCTCAAATAATAAAAGTAGATTTCACCAGCTCAGAAGAGAGAGCATTATACACTGGAACCCAGAAAATACTTGCAGTATTGATGACTATCTTCGAAGCTCTAGCATATATTCTTGGTGGAGCTTATGGATCAAGAGAAGATCTAGGTATTCAAAATATTATGCTCATTCTCTTACAACTTCTGGTAGCGGGTTTCATCATTTTATTAATGGATGAAGTGATTCAGAAGGGATATGGAATGGGTAGTGGAATAAGTCTCTTTATCGCTGCAAGTGTATCATTCAATATCTTTGATGGTATGTTTAGTCTTAAAGACTACAGTGCCACTCAATCAAGAGGTTGTATTATCGCCTTTTTCCAAGCTTTGTTTAGTAGTAATCCGGGACAAGGAATAGGAGAAGCATTTAGTAGAGTAGGAAGAAATCCCGATTTAATAGGATTATTAGCAACTATTGTTGTATTTGCTGTTGTAATATATGTTGATTCTGTAAAAATTGAGATTCCAGTTCAACACAGTCAATATAAAATGCCAGCTAGATATCCAATTAAATTCCTATATACTTCAAATATTCCAGTTATTCTAGTCAGTGCATTATTTGCTAATATCTACTTTGTATCAAATCTAATGTTTACGAACTGGGAAAAAGAGGAATCTGGATTTAAGTACTTCTTCGTAAACTTATTTGGTCGGTGGAAAAACGTCGCGGCACCGGGCCAGCAAGAACAGCTGGCTCCTACGAGCGGTATAGCAGCCTTTACTACGGCACCGTATGGTCCAGAACAAGTAGCAGCTTATCCAGTTAATGCTATTGTTTACCTGATTCTGATGGTAGCTTTATGCGGGATTTTCTCGCGAATCTGGATAGATACGGCTGGAATGAGCTCAAAGAATGTTGCTAAGCAATTATTAGATGCAAATATGCAAATACCAGGTTTTAGACGAAACCCGCGTATTGTGGAAAGATATCTAGACAGGTATATTCCAACAGCTGCATGGCTTGGGGGATTCTTTATAGGAGTTCTTGCGGCATTTGCTGACTTTCTAGGTGCTCTTGGAACGGGTACAGGAATATTACTAACCACAGGAATTCTAAGACAATATTACGAGATATTTGCAAGTGAGCAAGTAAGTGAATCAGTACCTGCACTAGCTGGTTTCTTAGGCTTGCAGTAAAAATCTCTTTCTTTTTTACTTTTTATTTTATATACCTTTACAGGTCTAGATCTAATACACGATGATTTTCTATACTTTGAATAGAAGCTAGAGCAATTTTCAAAGCGTTTATTCCATCACGAGAGCTTACAACCGGTGGAGTAATTCCTCTGCAAGCTGCAATAAAAGCAGCCATTTCCTTGCTTAAAGGTTCTTCCCATTGCATTTTTTTGGTTCTTAACCATTCTTCATCTTCAATAACATACTCTTGGGAGATATAATCAGCTTCAACTACTCCTTTTTCACATGTCAACATTAATTTTCTAAGTTTGTGAGGTGTAAGATAATTAGATTCAATAAAACCTGTGACTCCATTTCCAAAATCAAGTAAGATCTCAGCATAATCCAAGTACGTGTGTCTTAATTTACCCCCTCTAGCATAAACAGATTTTGGTTCTTTTGCTATAAGATATCGGAATGCATCAATATCATGAATACTGACATCTCTAATAACATCAACATCTTTGAGTCGGTCAGGCCAATAAGGTCCTAATCTTCTAGCACTGATTAGAACGAGTTCTCCTAATTCTTCATTTTCTATTAGTTGTTTTGATCGAAATACAATTGGATTGAATCTTTCAATAAAACCAACAGAAACAATTACATTGTTTTGTTTCTCTGCATCAAGAATACTCTCTGCTTCTTCAACTGTACTTGTCATTGGTTTTTCTATGAGAACATGCTTCCCATATTCAATTGCTTTCAAAGTTATCTCTGCATGCGTTGAAGTAGGTGAAGCGATAGTTATTGCATGAATTTCTTCATTACTTAACAAATCATCGAGTTTTTGGATAGCTTGGGTACCATAGAGTTTTGCAATTTCCTCAGCATGAGAGAAATTTAAATCAAAAATACTATGAAGATTTACATTTTCCATTTCACTAAAAACCCTAGCATGGTTTTTACCCCAACTTCCTACACCAATTACTGCCATATTGAGAATTTCCAATTACATAACCTCAAAGTTATTTACTCGTTTTGAGTAAACAAAAGTTAATATATAAAATTTCTTATTCTGATATATTTCATACATTTGAAAAGAAAATTGATAAAGGAATAAGTTATTAGTATCTCATCTTGACAGATGTAGATTACAAATTGGTTGAAGCATATAATAAAATCGCCTTAAGATATACAGCTCTGAAAAGAAAACCTTGGAAGGATCTTCAACAATATATGCTACAAATCAACCATAAAATTTCATTACCTACATCTGGAATTATGCTTGATCTTGGAACAGGAAACTGTAGAAACTTGCTTCTCTTTGAAAAGCAGGAGTGGGAACACATAGGATTAGACCTTTCTTTAGAATTATTGAGCAACTCAATAACTTTGAAAAAAAACAGATTATATCTCATAAACAATGATATGAGGGACTTCTTTCTGAGAGGAAATTGTATAGATTTTGCATTATGTATTGCGACATTACATCATTTAAGAAGCAATAATGAAGTTCTTGAAGTTCTTCTAAATATTAAAATAGCTCTAAAAAGGGAAAAATATCTTCTATTATCTTGTTGGAGAAGATGGAAAAAAGGCACTATAAAAAGAATGTTCAAAGATTTAATTTTTTATCCATTTAAGAAGATAAAAGACAAATCATGGAGACATGGAGATATTTACCTACCTTGGTTCGATAACAATGGCAAAATTATTGCTCAGAGGTATTATCACTTATTTACCAGATGTGAATTGTTGGGAATAGTTCAAAAAACTGGCTTTGAGATAGTCAATTTTTCCAAACTAGGGGGAGAGAAAGGAAATGATAATATTTTTCTTCTTCTAAGAAATAAGAAATAATTTTTTTTGAATAGATGAAAACTCAAGTTACAAAAGCTTTTAAAAAGAAAATAAATTCTGAAGTAGTAAGCACAGAATATGGTTTTAATTATGGCATTCTGGGATAATTGGTTTACAGGAATAACAACGTGGATGACTCACACTGAGCTGAATCAACGACCACAATCTGCAGCAGTGATAGCTGTTACTGCCATTCTAATCGCATTTTTATCAACATTTATTACTAGGATGGTAACAGATGTGGATGCTTTAAAGGATAGTATGCAAAAAGTCAACGAATGGAACAAACGTAAAAAGCAAGCTATGGCTACTGCTGATAAAAAATTGTGGTTAAGCGTTAAAAGAGATGAGGAACGTGTAAAGAAAATGCAATCATCTATGATGTTTAAAAGAATGAAACCAATGCTATTTACTACAATACCGTTTCTATTAATATTTGCTATATTAAGAAATGCATTCCCTACTGTTCCAGGCGCCTTTTCAGAGGTTGGACATTATTATGCGTGGTTACCCTTTAATTTAGATGGTTTTCCATGGATAGGTGGTGCTAGTTGGTTTGGTTCAGAAACTTTTAATGGAAAAACCTATTCAAAAGCTTCATTTACCATATGGTATTTTATCTCTGCATTTGCTTTTGGATCAATTATCTCCAGGATATTTGGAGTAACCCCTTCAGGAGCGACTAAATCCAGAACTAAGAAACCAGAGCAGAAGCAGATTAAAACACCTGTTTCAGCAGCTAAAGCAGAATTAGCCAAGAAGAAAAAAAGTTCTAAAAATATATGAACATGAGGAATGAAAAATGGTTAAACCTTCATTACGTGTATCAAAATCAAGGATGAGAAGAACTCCATCTGAAACAAAAATTATGAAAATTGAAAAAAGAACTAAGAAACCACATTGTTCTAAATGTGGAACTATTCTACACGGAGTAGCCTTCGGTCGACAAAATAGAGTAAGACAAATGTCTCGCTCCGAGCGTCTTCCATCTAGAGTTCATGCAGGTTATTTGTGCTCTAGATGTCTAAAAGATGCCATTAAAGCCGAAGTCCGCAGTAACTAGAGGGAAGTGGTCAACTTGCCAATTATCGCTGTTTCAGGTCCTCATGGATCAGGTAAAAGTACTGCTGCTAAGAAAGTAGCTGAAGCACTTAACTATGAATATATTTCAGCAGGGGAGCTTTTCAGAGATATGGCAAAAAATGCGGATATGAATATTGAAGAATTCAGTAAAGAAGCTGAATTACAAAAAGAAATTGATAAATTCATTGACGATAAAACAATTGAGCTAGGCAAAACAAAAGACAATATTGTTGTTGACGCACAATTGGGTGGATGGATGCTTAAGGATATAGCTGATATGTTAGTATACATCACTGCACCATTTGATGTACGAATTGATAGAATTATGCAAAGAGAAAACAAATCAACTAAGCAAGCTCGTCAAGAAACAACATTAAGAGAAAAATCAGAAAAACGCAGATATCAAAAACTGTATAAAATCGACATATCTGATTTAACAATATACGATATAATATTAAATTCACAAAAGTTTAGTGCAACTGACTGTGTTCAGATTATATTATTAGCATTTGAGAAAAAAATGAAAGGTGAAGAAAAATGACAGCAATTCAAATTGGAAGAGTAATTGTAAAAACTAATGGAAGAGAAGCCGGTAAAAAAGGAGTTATCATAAATATAATTGATCCAAATTATGTCCTGCTTACTGGCCCAAAAACACTGACTTCAGTTCGTCGAAGAAAATGTAATATTAAACATCTTGAACCTACTGACAAAGTAGTTACTGTTAAGAGAGATGCAACAGACGAAGAAGTTATGGTAGCAATAGAAGCTGGAAGTTTGAAGAAATTTATGGAAGAAGCTATTGTTCCTAAAGTTTAAGTTTCCTCAAACTTTATATCTCTATTTTTTAATGTTGGTTCAATATGACCTTGATTTTTACCCCTCCACAATTTTCTCTAGAAGATAATTTGGAATCTTTAGTAAAATTATCAAACGATACTACAGACTATAAATGGGGAAAATTGCCAACGGAAAGATCAATTCGTGAGCTTTTAGATTATGGTATAATAAATTTAGATAAACCTCCTCGACCAACAAGCCATGAAGTTGTAAGCTATGTTAAGAAAATATTGAATCTTAAGAAAGCTGGTCATTCTGGTACTTTAGATCCATTAGTAACGGGTGTCCTTCCTGTTGCTTTAGGTAAAGCCACAAAAATATTGGGTACATTATTACTAGCAGGAAAGGAATATGTTTGTAACATGCGTTTACACAAGGATATAGATGAGCAAAGGGTCAGAGAAATAATGGGAGAATATATAGGAGATATTTACCAACGTCCGCCATTTCGTTCGAATGTTAGAAGAGTATTAAGAATTAGAAAGGTTTATGAAAATAAAATCATCGAAATAAAGGATAGAGAGGTTCTTTTCTGGGTAAAAAGTCAAGCAGGATTCTATGTAAGAAAATATGTACATGATATAGGACAAAGTCTCTCATGTGGAGCTCATATGAAAGAGCTTAGAAGAGTTAGATCTGGACCGTTCTCAGAAAACAACTATCTAAGCACACTTCAAGACCTGTATGATGCTTATATGTGGTTGAAAGAAGAAGGTGACGATATACCATTACGTAATATAATTTTACCTATGGAACTAGGGGTTACCCATTTACCACAAATTTTTGTAAAGGATAGTACAGTAGATTCATTGTGTCATGGAGCTCCACTTGCCATTCCAGGAGTTTCAAAATTTACAGATAATTTTGGCAAAGGAGCAATGGTCGGGATTTTTACATTAAAACACGAACTTATAGGTTTGGGGGAGGCACAATTAGATTCTAAAGATCTAAAAAATACAAATCAAGGACTCATTGCAAGTGTAAAGAGAATAATAATGGATATTGGAACATATACTTCAAAAAAGAGAGACGATTAGAAGTTCTACTCTAATTTTACTTTATTCAGTATATAATCTCGAAAATGTTTGTATGAAATATCAAAAGAATAGTAAGGCCAATTTTTATCTTCAGTAACGATAATCTCATTTGCTGTAGCTAGAGCATTTCCAATACCTAAACCAATTTCTCTTATATCTCTACTAACAAAATTCTCCCATTTTGCAAGATCTTGATCTTCTTGAGTTTTTTCCAGAAAATTTCCTGAAACTGTAAAACGATCAGGATTATTTACTCGGTTAAATCTAGTTCGTTGACACGCATGAAATCCTAGAACAATAACATTTTCTTTTCCAAATCTTTCTTTTGTATACTGTATTTCTGCGGGAGATTTAACACCATTTAATATCAAAATTGATGAAGGTTCATATTTATCTTTTTCATAATCTAAAATAGTTTGAGTAAAAGCTGTAGGATTTTTTGATAAAAGAGATAAAATGACTTTGGTTGTATTCTTGTGGTTCACTTCAAGATTTTGTCTTTTTAATTCATGGTAAACCGCATGACCAGTTTCGACCATTGGTATGTTTTCTTCCTCACGTAACCTATGACCATGTGAAGATTTTCCACTTAATTGTAAGCCCACAAGTATGAATACTTTCATAGCACCCAATTCAGTTTATCCCTCCTACACAAAAGGTTTTCGTATAAAAATTAAGAAACAAAATAAAAAGAAATTAAGAGTGGAGAACAAATTACTCTAATAATTTGACTTTTCCACCAACAGCTTTTACTTTTTCAATAGCTCTTTCAGAAGCATATTCAACTGATATATTCATTATTTCAGTAATTTGCCCTTGAGCAAGAAGCTTAGAATATCCCAGTTCAGAGAGATTGATTTCATAGGCTTTTTCTTTTTTAGTTATTTTTTCTTCTTTCACTAAAGTAGGAAGCATTGCTTCTAAGTGAGAAAGATTAATAGTTGTAACATCCTCAACTACAACTGAAGGTACAATAAAACCCCTTTTACCAATTGGAGGTCGTTTACCCTTAATTACAAGAAGTTTATGGTGCGATTTAGGTGCAGCATTCCCAACTCCACCTCTCATACCGCTTTTACGATGGGTTCTTACAATACCCCAGCCATGAGTTCTGTAACCTCGTCTTTTTCTAACACGTTTTCTAGTTCTTACTGTCATTTAGATCAAGCCATCCTCACAATTAGTTCATTTATAGCTGAGCCTCTATAACCAAGTTCTCCCCCTTCAGAAAATCCTCTTTTGACAGTTTTATATCCTTTTCTAGCAGGATGTAGTCGAAAGAATCGTTTCATCTCTGGGACATCTTTGAAAAGTGCTTTACCTTCAAAAAACGCATTAGATAATGCTTTGATTGTTGTATAAGGTGTATTGTCTTTAAGATATTTATTGGAGAGTTTTGTTTTACCAGTAAGCTCACCATGTTTTGATAAAACATGTTCAAGAGCTTTTTGATTAATTTCTCCCCAAGTAATGTAATCTTTAGCTTTTTTCAACATTCCTAGGTAAGAGGAAGTGTTAGGTACTAATGTCATATAGTTAGTTCTTTGAATATTCAGCATCTTTAGATTCTCTTGTACTGAGAGGGGGACATTTATCCTACCTCTTAAGCGAATAACTGCTAGTAATTCTTGTTTATCCTCATTTTTACTCATTCATTTCACTTCCTAATCTGTCCAATCATATGGAGCCATAATTTCATAACTGTTCTTTAATGCTTCAAAAGTTGCTTTAGCAAAGTTCGATGTAGTTCTAGTTTCACCAAAAGTTTTACTCCAAACATCTGCTATTCCTGCTAGCTCAAGAACTGTTTTTGCGATATTACCAACTACTAAACCGAGACCTCTTGGCGCAGGATATAGAATCACTTCAGTGGATCCAACTTTTCCAGAAACTTTGTAAGGTACAGTATGGAGAGTACCACATGAACACTCCCAAGAACCACATCCTCTTCTAACAGGTCTTATATTCAGTTTAGCGTTGACAATTGCTTTTTTAATGGCAGGACCAATTTCTTTCAATTTGGCTTCTCCTACACCAACATAACCATTCCTATTTCCTACAACAACAGTTGCTCTGAATTTTCTTTTTCTACCAGCATCTGTTTGTCTTTGAACTAGACTAATATCGACAACATCATCTTCTAAGGTATCACCAAAGAGCATATCTACAATTTCTGGCTCAACAAGAGGTAATCCTTGTTGAAATATCTCATCAATTGTGGTAATTCGACCTTCTTTCACGAGTCTTCCTACTCGAGTTCTAGGTTCCCAATCTTCTAAATCCATATACATATCTTCGCTCATTTTCTTCTACCTCATTATATAGTGTCAATTTTAGATTTAGTAGCATCAAACAATTTAGGCAAATCTTCGGGTTTTTTATTTGCTGCAAGATATTTAGAGAATATTTTTTCATATCTCTCTTTGTCATCTTTTGCTAATTGTTTTGCATAAGCTTTAATGTGTTCACCTCTGATTCTATCTTCAGGGGGAACCATTTTTTCGTTATAAGGTACTATGATACCTGCATCAACAACGCCTTTTAAAGTAGCAAAAATTCTTGTACCTGGGTTAACAGCAAAAGTTCCTACATCTAAAATAGCTTCCTTAATTTTAGCTTTTACAGCTTTCTTACCAGCTAAATAACCAGTAAGATAAGCAGCTGGAAGATTAGAAGTAGCTATATCCCACCCATGTTGTTTCAAATCGTTAGATCTTACTTGAACAAAAGTCCTATCTCCACCTATTTTTGATTCAACAAACTGTACTAGTACTTGCTTGTTAGAAGGACGAGCAACAAAACGTATTTTACCAGACTTGAGGAGTCTTTTACGTTGTTGATAATCAGTCTTCATTTCTCTTCTTCTTCTGAAAGGTACTCTATAGAGTGGACCCATCTTTTTTTGTTTCTGTGGTAATTTACGTTTCTTTCTAAAACTTCTTCTTCGTCTTGACATAGTTACACCTCATTATAATTCTGGAAGACGTTTCTTTGCTAAACCATGTTCAGCAATATAGTTACGAAGATAACGTACAGAACGGAAAAGACCACCTTTGGATTGAAGATAGAGCTTTCTATAATTGATTGTGTCTATATACCCTTCATCCCTTAGAGATTTCAGATATTTGCGTTGAGCTCTAATCTTATTTATCCACCTATCTTTGCTCGAAAGACGAGAATATTTAGGTCCTTTACGACTTCCTGGTCCGATTCTTTGTCCCTTTTTCCTTTTGGCTGCTGCAGCTCTAGCTCTACCTCTACTTATTCCTTTGACTCTGCGTTTTCTGATATCACCATCATCGATATGACGACGAACATCTTCGCGTGTAATAGCCAAAGCAACGTCGGGTAAGCTTTCAGGATCAATCTTTACACGATTTACTCCAACTTTAAGTATTCTAGCAGCGATTCTTCTTTGGGTTTTAACGTCCATAATTAAACCTCACTTTAGTTTCATTATGATGAAGAATCCTCCTCTGGTTCTTCATCTGATTCTAGGTCTTCATCCAAATCAAGGTCTTCTTCGAAATCGAATTCATCATCAAGGAGTTCATATTCTTCTTCAAGCAAACCTTCTTCGAGTACTTCTCCAAACTCTTCTATTCGAGCTGGAGGATTAATAATCTTTAATCCCAAATCGGAAGCTGTGTCTAAAATAGCCTGCCGTTTGCGAGCACCCACAGTATGCTTAATAATAATAGCTTCTGTTTCTTTATCTACCTCGTCAAGTTCGTAGATATTAGCAACATGAACTACCTGATAACCCGAAGGATGAAGCCCTCTAACAGCTTTAGGTCCCCTATAACCAATGTTTACCATTGGTGGGTAACCTTTGCGTTTTTCAAGCATTTTATTGTCAATACCCTTTGGTTTACGCCAACTTTTCTTGACCCTTTTGTAACGCCAACTTTCTTGACGTACAAACTTAGGTCTACGGGCACTGATTCGCTTGCGTTTTTCCAATAATTTTTTCTTATCAGCTGTCATAGGCACTCACAGTAGAATGTTACCTTGTAACGCTACCTTCCTTCTGGAGTTTTTAATACTTTTTATTGTTAAGAAATTAGAATTTGTCTTGTTATATGTTAGTTTAGCAAAACAAATTCAAACATTAAATTAATTGAAAAAATGAAATTAGATGTGGTTATTCTTTATGCCACACCCAAACTCCATCCATAAAAGTTTCAGGATCTTTTCGTTTTTTACCACGTAATCTACATGCTTCCTGCATGTTAGCAGTTGTTTGACCAACGGCTTCCTTGTCTATCCCTTCAGTAATCACGTCATCCTTGTCGACAGACACTTTGGTTTCAGCACCAACAATTGGTACTATGATGTGTTTTCTTCCACCATAAAGATTCTTAATGGTTACGGTTCTCTTATTATTATCTGGTTCAACAGTTATGGGAAAGTGACTAAAAATTATTTTTGATTTATAGACATATCCTTTTAGAGTACCTTTAACCATGTTATTGATGTATCCAACAACAGCAAGAGTAGCAGCTTTGCGTTTTTTGTTGATATAATAAGCTTTGATAAGAATTTTCTTTCCTTTTTTGTTGATATCAAAATCGACATTTTCAAAATTTCTTGTTAAAGTACCCTTAGGCCCTTCAACTGTAACAGCTTTGTTTTTTACAGATAATTTCACATCTTCGGGAATTTCGATTTCTTTTTCAATATAGAGTTGCTTCATTACATTTCACCTTAGTAAATATAGGCTAACAAACGCCCACCTATTGCTTTCTCTTTAGCGTCTTCATGAGTCATTACTCCTTCAGGAGTGGTTATTATAAGTATTCCAAAACCTCTTGCAGGCAGGTACTTTCTTTCTTCATCTTCAAATTGGTCCTTTTTTACTGGAAAACGTGGCTTAATAACACCGCATTTGTTTATACGTCCTAAAAGCTGTATCTCGAACATTCCACCTCGATGATTCTCAATAAACTCAAGTTCTCCAAGATATCCTGCTCGTTGAGCTGTTCTGAGGACGTTTGCAATCATTTTACTTGCTGGTTTGACAGTGACGGTCTTTTTACCTGTTTTTTCTGCGTTTAAAATTGCAGACATTGCATCTGCTAAAGTATCCATTTGCATTTTTTTAACCTCCTTAGCCTCCACGACTTCCTGTCTTTTTAAAGCCGATTTTGGAATATACTTCTCTTATGCATCGTCGGCAAATAAATAAGCCACCACGTCTTATGACAGCTTTATGAGTTCCACAACGTCTGCATGTTCTTGATCCTTTTCCATATTTGATTTCTCTTTTTTCTTGCATCTCCGTCACCTACACAATCTTCATGTTAAATTCTGTTGTCACAAATTCCATTGCTTCTTCTGGCGTGACATACTGCTTCCTAGGTAGTTTCTTTCGTTTTCTTTGTCTGTACTTTACTCGATACCCTGGACGTTCAATTTTTACAATAACATTAAATCCAATTGTACCTAGCATTGGGTCAAATGGAGCATTTTCTATGTCAACATGTTCAGTGATTCCAAAAGCAAAGTTTCCTTGTTGATCAAAAGAACTTGATTTAACCTCATAATCATAAGCATAGAGTAATCTTCTCAGCATAGCTGATGCTTCTTCTCCTCGTAGTGTCACCACTGCAGCTATTGGTTCTCCTTTACGAATATTAAAACCTCTTATTGATTCCTTAGCTGGTCTATCAACAGGATTCTTATTTGTAATTTGTCTGAGTATCTCTTTAGATCTTTCATATCTTGGGCCAGATTCACCAACACAAGTATTGATGATTAATGCTTTTAATCTAGGTTTTTTCATAGGATGCTTTTCCCATTCTTCTGTGAATTTGGGAACGAATGCTTTTTGATCGATAACTTCTTCTGCCATTCAAATCACCTACTTCTCCTCTGCAATAGTCACACTTGGGGACTTATTTCCAACAACAAAAATGTATCTATAAAGAGTAACCAAGCGTTCTCCTTCTGAAGTAGTCAGTGTAACTGTCTTTGTTTTCTTAGTACCATGAGTACTAATTTCTTCAATAGACCCATGCTTACCCATCCATCTACCACTTGTTACAAAACCATAATTACCAACCTTGAGTTCGTATTTCTCAAGAATCTTCTGATCTGGTAAAGATATTTTTATAGTATCATATGTTAGATAACTTGTTGTAGCGTTTTCTTCTTTACTTAGAACTATGTTTCTTCCATCATGCAGATTAAGTTGGATTAAACCATCTTTTATTGCTGTTTTATTCTTAATCTGACACAATTTTTCGTTTATTTCATCTTCTTTAATTGAAACTGGTCTTAAACCTTTTTTTAGAGAGTATACCATTCTGTAGTATTTCTGCATTTTAGGAAACGAGATAACATCCATGAATCCTAAAGGATATTTTCTGTTTGTTTTTATTTTACCATCAATTACTACATTACGCTCAAATAAGATCCGTTTAACTTCGGTCATATTGCGTGCATAATGAAACATATCTCTGAGTAATATTGCTACGGGGATACATTCGTTTGAAGCATGAGGACCAGGAGCTGGTTTCACAGTATACTTGAAAGCTTTTTTGTGAATTGGGATGTGTTTAGAAACAACATACCTCTTTAAGTGTCGTTTTCCTCCACCTTTGGTCATGATGATTCCTCCTCTTGTTCATCAACAGATTCTTCGTCGAGTTCTTCCTCGAAATCATCTAATTCTATTTCTTCGAATTCTTCATCTAGTAATTCATCGCTTTCAAAATCATCTACAGCATCAATTTCTTCCATCGACTCCTCTTCATCGTCGAAAATACCTTCAGCTAATTCTTCTTCAGTAATTTCTTTCTTTGAACGTCTTTGAATCATTTCTCTTCTTCTTTTATCTCTAAGATTTAATGAAGTAATGACTATGTTACTGGGATGAACAGGAAAGCTAACTATAGTTCCATCAGCTTTTTCTTTACTATGTCCTTCAACATGAACTGCATATTTTTGGGGAAGAACACGTATAATTTTTCCTTTTATTTCTTCATCTTTTGAAATATTCTTGAAAACCACTACTTTATCATCTTTATGGATAGGAAGACGCCTGATCCCATATTTTTCTCTTAAAGCATGAGATAAAGGTGCTGTCATTCTGCGATTTCTTAAATGATATTCAGCTTGAAAGTAACTTTTTCTTTGTTTTCGAGGTTGTTTTGATCGTGTTTGTTTCATTTTCATTCACCTACACTATAATTGAAGCTTGATGAGCAATTCTTGGCCACCTTTCTGCTGCTTCTTTAGCAATAGGACCTCGAATTTCGCTTCCTATTGGATCACCAACTTCATTTGTCAAAACTACAGCATTTTCCTCGAATTCAATCCAATCGCCAGACCTTCGACGAAAAGCTAATCTTTGTCTCACAATCACAGCAGGAAAGATTTGTTTTCTCCTCTGTGGGGTTCCTTGTTTAACAGACACCATAACCATATCTGCGACTGATGCTTTGGGGATACGATTGAGCCTACCTCTATAATTCTTTACAGCTATAATCTCAACAATACGAGCTCCAGAATTATCTGCACACCTTAATCTTGAACCAACCATTAAACCCTTAGTAATATGAACTTGGGGTCTACCAATAACTTTTCTCTTTGCCATTTTATCACCTTAATTTAATTTTTGAACTACGACAAAACCTACAGTTTTTGCAAGTGGTCTACATTCTGCAGCTACAACCATATCTCCTTCTTTGACATTCAAACAAGGTGGATTGTGAGCAGAAATTTTTCCGTGTGCACGCTCATACCTTTTGTATTTCTTTACATACTTTAGATAATCTCGCCTAATTACAACAGTTCTTCGCATTTTGTCTGAAACCACTCTACCAGTGAATATTCTTCCTCTTACAGGTAGTCTACCATGAAAGGGGCATCTTGGATCATCACATTCAGTTGAAGGTGGTTCAACGCCTGGAATACCTATATTCCTTACTTTACTCATTTCTTTTCACCTCGGTATAGCGTCTTATACCCATGTATTCCTTTGTGTTTAAAAACAAAGGAAACAATTTTAGCTTCAAATTTCTTCGAAGTAAGACGTCAGTACCTTTGCGTGTGCATATTTCATGTGAATATATGCTTTCAGATTTCAGCCGGTTTCTTTCTTTTTAATACTTTTTATTGTTAAGTTTTTTTAGAATTAAGAACAAGTGGTTAATATTCTTTGACGATTGTCTTAAAAAGGTCTTACTTTTTGTGATTATGATTAAAGATCAAATAATTGGGTGTTAAATCACTCAATTTTTAAATCAAACCTATCGACCTATACAAAAAGGTGACATCATTGAATGATTTCGTTCCTAAACTAACTGAAAAAACATATGAACCTCAGAAACAAGATTTGATACTATTCAAGAAATGGCAAGATGAGAAATTATTTGCATTTGACAAATCATCTGGTAAAACAGTTTTTAGTATAGACACTCCTCCACCTTATGCTAATGCTCCTTGGCACATGGGTGGGGCTATTCATTACAGTCAAATAGATATGATTGCCCGTTATAAACGAATGGCAGGTTTTGAGGTCCTATATCCAATGTGTTTAGATCGTAATGGACTTCCTATAGAAGTTCAAGCAGAGAAGAAATTCAAGATTTCAATGCATGATGTTCCAAGAGAAGAATTTCTCAATATGTGCAAACAGATTCTAGATGAAGTAGGAGACATGATACTAGATGTTTGTAGATTATTAGGATTCAGTAACAACTCACTTGAGTGGGATGAGATTTATAAAACAGATGAAGAACAATATAGAACCTTAACCCAATCTACTTTCATAAAGTTGTTCAAAGAAGGACAAATCTATGAGGATAATCGCCCGAACAACTATTGTACTCGCTGTAAAACAACTATTGCTGACAACGAAATTGATTACAAAGCAGGTTCTCACACTCTTTATGATATCAAATTCAAAATAAAGGAAACAGGTGAAGACCTTATTATTTCCACTTCTAGACCAGAATTAATTCCTGCTATAGGAGTAGTGATTTATAACCCAAAAGATGAGCGCTATCTGCACCTCAAAGGAACAACTGCAATTACACCTTTGTTTAATGATGAAGTGCCAATCATGCCTCATCATTATGCAAAAATGGAATTCGGTACTGGTATAATGATGGTCTGTGCTTATGGTGATTCAAGTGATGTTCAAATATTTAGAGAGTTAAATCTGAATCCAAGAACCATAATTGATACAAACGGAAGAATCACTGACGCTGTTCCCGATTATGCAGGTTTGAAAGTAAAAGAAGCTAAGAAAAAAATAGCGGAGAAACTTGAACAGGAAGGATTTATTGCAGAAAAAACTGATGCTCCACATAACTTTCCAATATGTTCACGTTGTAAAACTATTGTAGAGTTCCTAGCTATGCCAGAGTATTATTTAAAACAAGTGGAATATCTCCCAAAACTTCACGAATATGCACAAGAAATGGAATTCTTTCCCCCTTTCATGAGACAAGTATGGGTAGATTGGTTAAACACAGTATCCATCGATTGGCCCATTAGTAGAAGGCGATACTATGGAACCGAAGTTCCAATATGGTATTGTAAAAGTTGTGGTCACCCCAATTTACCAGAAGCTGGAAAGTACTACCAACCTTGGAAAGATGAACCTCCATTTGATACCTGCCAGAAGTGTGGTAATAAAGAAGGATTTGAAGGAGATTTGAGAACCTTCGATACATGGATGGATTCATCGCTGAGTGAAATTTATACAATAATGTATCCTCATAATAAAAAAGATGAAGAATTATTCAATCATCTAATATCACGTCCATATATTTGTGATCTACGACCTTCAGCTAAGGACATTGTAAGAACCTGGTTACATTATACGATGTTAAGGGGATTGCAATTATATGAAAAACCAGCTTTTAAGTATGCATGGATTTCAGGATTTGTAGTAGATAGCAAAGGAGAAAAATTCTCGAAAAGTGCAGGAAGTGCTATCAAACCAGAAAATATGATCAAGAAATTCGGTGGAGATGCTGTAAGACTTTATGGAGCAGCTGAAGCCAGCCATGGATCTGACATTAGATTTAATCAACAGCGACTTCAAGGAATATCTTATTTCGTAAATAAATTATATAATATTGCAAAATTCTTAAGCAGGTTTCCAATAATTGAAGAAAAATCGCAAATTTCTCTTCAACCAGCTGATAAATGGATTCTTTCCGAGTTAGCGAGAGTGATTGAAGAAGCTAAGGAGGGATACGAAATCTTTGATTTTCAAATACCAGCTAAATCTCTTAGAAATTTTACAGGGGAAATATTTGCTTCACATTATGTAGAATTAGTAAAAGGACGAGCATATAATAGGAACGTAGTATATACTGAGCAAGAACAAAAAGCAGCATGGTATACTCTACACAAAGTTATGAAAGAATTAACTAAAGCCTTCGCACCAATCATTCCATTTGTTACTGATTTAATCTATCGAGGTATTTATGATAAAACTGTACATTTAGAGAGGTATCCAGAAGTGAAAGAGATTATAGATGAAAAAGAATATCTAGAGATAACATCAATCCTTTTAGATTTAAATTCAGCTATCTGGAAATATAAAAAAGGTAAGCATTTCCCCTTAAATACGCCAATAAAGCAAATTTTGCTACCTAAAACTCTAGCTCCTTTGGCAGATGATTTACGATCAATGCATGTAATCGAAAATCTAGTAGAAAAAGATTCTGAGATTGAAGAAGGCGAAATTATAGCAATAAATGAAAATGATAGCATTGTTATTAAAATCTAGATAGAGGTGTTTTTTTCCTCTTTTCTTTTTCAGTCATTAAAGAAAACCATTTTAAATAACAAATAGTCGAATTTAGTTGCTGGGTACTGTAGATTACAATTTGTAATCGTTAATAAACCTTAAAAATTGTACTCTTACTCGCTATTGTAGTCAATAGTATAAAGATATAACAGGAGAATTAAGATTGCCAAAATACAAATATTCCATTCAAACAGATCCTGATAGGTCAGCAAAAGCTTCAGCAAGAGAGATAGATGTTAGTCCAAAAGCTGCAAGAGAGATCTGTAATACCATTAAAGGAATGACAATCCATCAATGTATTGAGTTTCTTGAAAATGTTATTGATAAAAAAACAGCTGTTCCTTTTAAGCGTTATAAAAGAAAAGTTGGACATAAAAGTTCAGTAACAAAGTGGGGTTCTGGAAGATACCCAGTTAAAGCAGCTGGTGAAATTCTTAAAATTGTAAAGAATCTCGAAAATAACGCTGAAACCAATCAATTGCAATTGGATAAATGCAGAATTGTTCATGCTGTAACTTTACAAGGATCAAGAGAACAAGGAATCTTCCAACGAGCTCAAGGGAGATCATCTCCAAAAATGAGACAATTTGTTCATGTTGAATTAGTAGCTGAAGTAGCTGAGATGTGATAATTATGCCTACAACAAAAGATTACTTAGTAAAAAAATATCAAAGAAATGCTATAGATGAGTATCTAGCAAAAGAACTTAAAAATGCGGAATATGGTGGGGTGGAATTACGACGAACACCTCTTGGAGATCGTGTTATACTTCGTGTTGGAAGAGTGGGATTGGCAATAGGTGGGAGAGGTAGAAATATCCACAGAATTACTGAAGAATTACGTGAAAGTTATGGTCTCGACAATCCACAAATTGAAGTAACAGAAGTAGAAAATCCTGAAATAGATGCAAGAATTATGGCTTTCAGATTAGCTTCTTCTTTAGAACGAGGACGTCATTTTAGAAGAAGTGCACATGGTATTATCAGACGTATTTTAGCCAGTGGAGCTAAAGGTGTTGAAATCAAGATTAGCGGAAAAATAACCAGTCAAAGAGCAAGAGTTGAAACCTTTAGAGCAGGATTTGTTGCTAAAGCTGGAGATCCTGCTGACAGATATGTTGATTGGGGTAAGGCTCAAGCACTTATCAGAAGAGGTTTACTTGGTATTCAAGTTAAAATAATGCGTGGTGATGCTATTCTTCCTGATGATATCGAAATTGAAGCAGAACCGACATCAACATCTATGATTGTTGATACTGGTGCAGAAGAACCTGAGATAGTAGAAGAAATCAGCGAAGAGGTACTAGAAGAACTAGAAGAGTATCCTGATATAGAGGAAGAGCTGGATCAGGTAGCAGAAGAGGTTTCAAAAGAAACCAAAGTTGATGATGAATTAAAAGAACTGGATGAAGTAGATAAAGCAGCAAAAACGAAACTAAAAACTAAGACTAAAGAAAAAAAATCTGATGAGAAAAACGAAGAAGTAAAAGAGAAAGAAGAAGAAAAAGAACAAAAGCCAAAAACGAACAAAGCTACCAAAAATACTAAAACAACTAAAGAAGACAAAGATATCAAATCAAAAGACAAAAATACCAAATCAAAAGCCAAAGAAAAAGAGGAATGAGGTGTAAAAAGTGCCTATAATCAGAAATAGTGAAATAAGAAAAATGAATAAAGAACAAAGGCTTAGAAAATTGGAAGAATTTAAGAAAAAACTCTTTACTATCAAATCTGAACTTGCTTCTGGAGGTTCTATCGAGAATCCAGGACAGATTCAAGAATACAAGAAAGCTATATCTAGGCTTCGAACAATTATGACAGAATTAGATGAAATTTAATGTCAGAAACAGATAAGAGAGGGAGGAAGGTTGCAGTTTGGAAAAACCTTACTAAATCGTTGATAGGTTTGAGAGTATTTGTATTAAGAAGCTCTTCAAAGGATTGGGAGGGAATAAGAGGCATCATTACAGATGAAACTTCTAATTTGTTAATTATAAAAACAGAAAATAAAATTATATCAATACCAAAATCCAATCAAACTTTCGAACTAGAGATTGATGATGGATCAAAAATTATAATTGATGGTCATCTTCTAGAAGGTAATCCAGAGCATCGTATTAAGAAGAAATTAAAGGATTGG
Organism: uncultured archaeon; assembly: GCA_964549075.1. Taxonomy (GTDB): domain Archaea; phylum Asgardarchaeota; class Heimdallarchaeia; order Heimdallarchaeales; family Heimdallarchaeaceae; genus UBA460. Next base: position 73,169 of record CAZJUB010000002.1, read on the forward strand.
TAATTAACAACTAATTGATAGTTAATAGTGTAGATTATTCTTTCGAAAATTTATGTCAAAAATAACAACCAATAAAATGTAAACCATATATAAAGTAAATGAGTATATTAGTTTAAATATTAAAAAAAATATCTTCTTATGCTATAGTGACCGTGTTTTCTAATGAATCAAACCGAATACCTTAATCATCCGCTCATAAAGCCAAACAAAGTAGAAGCTAGATTATACCAACAAACTTTGTTTGCATCATGTATTAAGGAGAATTCTCTGGTTGTTTTACCTACAGGCCTTGGAAAGACTATTTTGTTTCTGATGATTGCTGCACATCGCTTAGAAAAATATCCTGATGGTAAAATCGTTTTTTGTGCGCCTACAAAACCTTTGATGGATCAACATGAACACACAATTAGAGAATCAATGAACATTGATTCTGAGAAAATTGCTCAAGTTTCAGGACAGATAGATCCAAAGAAGCGAAAAGAGATATGGGACAGTGCTCAGATATTCGTCTGTACTCCTCAAACGATACAAAATGACATTATTCAAAGACGAATTAAACTAGAAAAGGTCGTTTTTCTATGTTTAGATGAAGCTCATAAAAGTGTAGGTGATCATAGTTATGTGTTTATTGCAGATCAATACTACAAGAAAGCAATAAATCCACTTCTGCTTGGATTAACTGCAAGTCCTGGATCTAAAATTGAACGTATAGATGATGTTCAAAGCAACCTTCATATTACAAATATTGAGATGAGAGATGAGAGCTCAGATGATGTCAAACAATACATCCATGAGATTGAGGAAAATTGGGAAATCATACCCCTCTCAATAGAATTCAAAGTTATTATAGATACGCTAAATAACATGTATAAACAGGTATTAGAAGGATTAAAAGAGCTTGAAATAATAAATTCAGCTTTACCTAGAAATAATCCAAGAAAAGAATTATTAAAATTAAGAAGTAGAGTTAATGAAAAATTCAGTAATAGTTCTGAAGAAGATAGAACTGATTTCTTTCGTGCTATGTCTTTAGTTGGTAATTCAATACGTTTATCTCACGCAATAGAACTGATTGAAACTCAAGGAGTTCCATCACTAAGCAAGTATTTGGAAGGACAGATTAATGATATAAAATTCGGCAAAGGTAGCCGAGCTCTCAGAGATTTAATGTTCTCAGAGGAAATGCGTCAAGTTGTAGAAGCAGTTCAGAAACTTCAAGAAAGCAACATAATTCATCCCAAAATAGAAAGACTTAGGGAGCTTGTATCTGAGGAGTTGAGAAATAAGCCAGATAATAGAATTCTAGTTTTTGCACATTTTAGAGTAACTGCAAAAATGATAAGTGACGAATTGAATAAGAAGGAAGAGGTAAAAAGTCACTGGTTTGTTGGTCAATCATCAGCTAAAGGAGATAAGGGGCTATCTCAAAAAGAGCAAATAGAAATTATGCAAGAGTTTCGTGATGGAACCTATAACGTGTTAGTTTCTACTAGTGTTGCTGAGGAAGGTTTAGATATTGGAGAATGTGAATTAGTAGTTTTTTATGATGCTGTTCCTAGTGCTATAAGATTGATACAAAGACGAGGAAGAACAGGAAGAAGAAAAGAAGGGAAAGTAATCATGTTAATTGCGGAGGGAACTAGAGATGAAGCATATATGTGGGCATCTAAAAGACAAGCACAAAAAATGAAAAAATTAGTAAGAAAATTAGATAGAACCTCAGAAACTAAAAAAACACAAAAAACAAAACAACAGAAGGGAATTGTAGATTTCTTACTAGAAGCTGAGAAAACATCTAAAAAAGAAGTTGTGGAAGAAAAAGCAACTGATGACATGGAAGATGTACCAAGTAATGATATAGAAGAGCTAAAAACAATCGAATTTGAAAAAGAAGAAGGAAAGATCAAAATTATTTGTGATAGCAGAGAAAGAAATACTGTTGTTATTAAAGAATTAATAAATAAAGGAGTAGAGCTTGGTTTTGAAAGATTAGAACTAGGAGACTACATCTGTTCAGATCAAATAGTAGTTGAAAGAAAAGCAGAAGATGATTTTGTAAAATCAATCATTGATAAGAGACTGTTTACTCAAACAAAAGCATTGGTTGAAAGTTGTGCAAAACCAGTTCTAATAATTGAGGGAGATTTGAATATTTTTGGTTCAACTCTTCACCCCCATGCTTTGGCTGGAGCTATATCATCACTTGCTACAGACTTTAGACTACCAATCATCAATACAAAAAATCAGAAAGAAACTGCTGAAATATTGTTTTCTCTTGCTAGAAGAGAACAAGAAGAAAGACAAAGAAGGATAAGTTTAGGAAAAAGAAAGGGAATAGGTCTCAAAATACAAATGGAAGAAACAATAGCGTCTCTCCCGCATGTGGATCATAAAATCTCCAATAGATTATTGAGGCATTTTGGATCCATTAAAAATATTATGAATGCAAAGCTAGAAGACTTCTTTGAAGTTAGAGGAGTAGGAGAAAAAATTGCTAATGATATCATTGATTATATTTACAGTGATTATAACGAAATTGAAACAGGAGAAGAAGCAAGAACGATGAAAGAAGATCTTGATTTCCTAAGAAAAGATAAGAAAGAAAATTCTAAGAAGTTAGAGAACGGAGAGAGTCAACAAGAGAACGAATAGATGAAGATAATTCAACTATTTCTTTGGGATCAGTGGTTTCCTTTAATCGACTATTAAGTTCAGAAATTTTTTGCAGTATAATTTTTGCTGAATCAGCTAATGCAGAGGGAAGAGAACTAAAATCAAATGAAGAAACAGATTTTGGTAGAGTAGAAGGTGAAGAGACTTGCTGTACTTGTGAGGATTGCTTTTTTTGTGGAAAATCCGAAGTAGAATCAACTAAAACGTATTGTTTTTTGCATTTTACACATACAACCTTTCCATCCCTTTCATATAATGGTTCAATACACTCAGGGCAAGCTTTATTCAACATCTTCCAACCTTTTAGTAGTAAATCAGCACCAGCTTTAACAGAAGTATTGGAATCATTTGACTTATTCATGAAGGAACAGAGGGAATGAAGTATAAAATCTTAATTGTCTATTGTATTTATCTGGCAAATACGTAAGTAATACATTCTATCATATGCAAAATTAGAGTTGGGAGCTAAAATACTAAACGGTCATTCATATGGAAAAAGGATCAGAAAGAACCATAGAATCAATCCCTAAGATAGAAATAAAAGTAGATAGTAGGAATAAAATACTCAGATTTCATGATTTATTACAAGAAAAACCAAGAGTTAGTGTAAAAGAAATTGAGGGAATGGATAGATTGATTCGAATGTTGAAAAATGAAGAGAAATCACCTTTTTACAAAGCAAATAATGATAGCAAATAAAATCAGTATAGTAATCTTAGTAAAAATAGTTCTCTTTATGTAACTCTCTAGTTTTAGAATCTTAAGAAAACATTTTTAAAAGTAATAAGATAGGATGAATGCAGTAAGAACGGGGCATTAGCTCAGCTTGGTTAGAGCGCTCGGCTGATAAACCTTTAGCTAGTTTGCTAATCATTCAAAAACCGGGAAGTCGGCGGTTCAAATCCGCTATGCCCCACCATTCCTTCCCTCTACTTTTCTTTCTCTCTTTTACTTGGTGGATATTTCTCCAAAAATTCTTTAAATTCCCTATGCATTTTTTTCTGTGTTGCTAAATTCCCTCCTTCCCTACTTCTTCTAAGTTCTTCTTTCATGCTCTTATAATCATACCCTATCATTGGAAATCCATATTTTGCTAGTATCTCTTTATATCTCTTTATTCTCTTCTTTCCTTCTGGGCTTACTATTACTTGTATCACTCTTTGATCTCTTTCTATTCCCCTTATATATTGGTTTAATGGTATTTTTTCCAATAATACACATACATTCATCATCAATGTGTAATCTGTTATTATTTCCTTTCCAGCCATATACCTTTCAAGATACTCGCTTTTTAAGTCTTGATTGAACACAAACAAAGGTAAACTTTCCTTTATATACTTCTCTGGATACATTATCCCGCTCATATTTCTTGGAGTAACAAATGTAAAATTGTGATACATATTATTCCTTGCTTTTTCCAAGAATTCTAAATAATTCTCTATGAAATCTAAGAAATCAAAGATATATTCATGTTCGAATTTGTAAACTTCCAAGATGAATTTTTTATCCTTTTCTTCTATTTTGTGATAATCTAAGTTTTTTTCGCTATATAGTTCTTGAATTATTTTCTTTATCTTTCCTTCTCTTAAATAGTCTTTGAATTTTACACCTGTTCCATCATAATTTCCTTTTACTAGCCTTTTCATCATTTTTGATGTTGAATTAAGACTTAAACTTACAATAATATTCAATAAAAATTCAAATTCTACCTTTGTTTTCCCCAGAGTTTCCATTGTAAAATATGATTCAGATTCTAATAAATCTTCGAGCGTTCTCAATTTTTCATCTTTGGGAATTGATGTATTCTGATATAAATTCATCTTCCTTTCAGATATTTTAATTGCATTTGCTTGGATAGATTTGTGCCACTTTGTTTTGTGTGTTTGATTACTTTGTATTATTAATTCAACAAGTGTTGCTATTTTTTTCCTTTTTTCTTTATCTTTTAGATTTGATAATACATCATACAACTTCAAATACTCAAATTCGCTCATAAGAAGCTTATAATCCTGTATCTTTAATATCTCTTCGCTTTTCTAAAATTAATTGTAGATTTTTCTTGATTATTTACCATTTTGTGCTAGCTTGTTATTCTTAACTATATGAAAAAGGAAAATAAATAAGGTCGACAGTTCAAATCTGTTATGCCCCACCATTCTCTTTTATTTATTTAAAATTCAAAACAATTTTTCCAATATATAATTCACTTTTAATTTTTGTAATAAAGATATAAGTGTCTTCACCATTAAATTCTTTGAAATTTATGATTTCCATCCAAAATCTTTACAATATTGTAGTTGAAGATAGAATGAAGACCTTGGATTTTTTCAAGAAAATAGACAAAGGACACTTCCATAGTATATTCACTGAGAATACATGGTCACCTGAACTGATTTTTCGACATCTTCTTACGAACATCCAATGGATATTAGATAAACTTCCAAGTAAAAGTAAAATTGATTCTGATATAGCAATAAATCTCGAAGAAAAAGTAGCTATTCATTTTAATTTAGAGGAGATAATAAAAGAATTTGAAAGAGTCTCACCGCTCTTAGAGAAACAATTATCCTTGCTTACACCAGAACAAGAAGAAGAATATATTGAAATGTGGAAAGGAAAAATGAAAAGACGTACATATATAGTTCGTCTAATTAATCATGAGCACAGACATCTAGGACAAATTCAATGGTTACTCAAACGTTCAACTAGTTGGACTAATAATGATATTTATAGTTAAACAACTAGTTATTTTTCACAATTGAAATTCTGCTGGATCTGGTTCAATCAGTACTTGAAAATGTTTTGGTCTATAGATATAGGATGCATACATGGGGATTCCTCTTTTCACAGTTTTCCATTTATTCTGTGGTTCGCCTAATCTTAATTGTGGTATCTCTTCATAGTTTGTGTTAAATTCCCATCTTCCTTCCACCAATCTTAGGTAACAAGGTCCTTTTGTCTTCTCAAATGGATCAATTATTTCTTTTGCTTCATCAGCTCTTATTCTTGCCAATATAGTTCTTTTTTCACTAGGGTTAATAATTGAAACTCCATAAGCAGGAGGTATTATGATGACATCAAATTTCTGAACCCTTATCAAAACTGCATCCTTCACATTTTCATGTTTAATCCCAGGTTGCTGTAAAAAAAATTCAGCATAGCCATCTACAACTTGATAAATTTCCGGATAATGATAACCATTTTCTGCTAATGATCTATAGTAACTGAGTGTACTCTTACAAATATTGCCAAGATTACCATGTTGAATAGTAATAACATCAAACCGTAAATTGTCCCATAACTCTTTGTCCTCTACTCTCCTTAATCCTTCGTATACTCTAAATACTTCTTCTTCCTCATTCATCCCTTCCCACCTTTCCAGACTCAAACCTGATACAAAATCCTTTGCTTTATGAAAAAATATGTTCTTTACTATAACTTCATTATTATCATAAATAAGTGATAATTCATCACTTTGAACAGATAAACCAAGACTTTCCCTTAAATCCATCTATCTCTTCTCATTAGAGTTTATTAGAGACTATAGAAGTAATCTTCTCCTTCTTCAGTGATTTTCCAGCTGTCTAGTGCTCCAACCTGAAATTTTCTTAAGAATCCTTTTTCTGTTAAATCGTTTAATACTTCCAAAATCACTTCTGGTTCCGCTTTTTCTCCTCTTGGTGCATACAGGTTATTTATCTGAAATGTTGTATCTGAGATGTTTAATCCTCTATTCAATGATACAAAAATATCTAATAGATCAACTTCTACTTGTTCCTTCGTTACCATTATAATCAACATAATATCACACGAATATTCTAAAAATTTTTCTTTGATTTTCAGTGAAATTTCAAAAAATCGTCTATGCAAAAAGATAAGAAGAATTTGCTTTTCTTTATAACATTCGAAATAGTCCGCATCTAAGAGACTACTGTAATATTCACTCGTGAGGAGAGAAAAATGACACAACAAAAAGAAAAGAAGAGATCTTCATTTGAATTATATAAATTAAAACATGAGATCGAAAAACTAGAATCTAGAAGAAGTTTCAACATGTCAACTAGTTTAATTTCTTTATACATTCCTCCAGGTACAAGGCTTCCTGATATCACCTCTCAATTGAAAGATGAATATGGAACTGCTACCAATATTAAAGATAAAAATACAGGAAAAGCCATCCAATCTGCCATATCATCTATTCTTTCCAGAATGAAGAATATTACAGACCCAGGTGAAAATGGTTTAGTCATTTTTTGTGGAATTACGCAAAACAATAAAATGGAGTATTTTGCAATCGAACCTCCAGAACCAGTTTCCATTAAATTATATCGCTGTGATTATGTTTTCCTTGTTGATCATTTAAGAGAAATTCTCGAGACTAAAAATCGTTATGGATTGGTAATTATAGCAAGAGGAGCATCTACTATTGCAACTGTTCAAGGTTCTAAAATTGATATACTCTGGGATGAAGATTCATATGTTCCAGGAAAACACAGGATGGGTGGTCAATCAGCACAACGTTTTATGAGAGCTAGAGAAGAAGCAGCAAAACAGTGGTACTCCAAAATTGCACGAACGATGAATGAGATCTACCTTGAAAGTACTCCTGTGGAAGCAATAATCGTAGGGGGGCCAGCATTATCTAAAACTGAATTTCTTGAAAGCAAAGAGATAGATTACAGGATAAAAGAGAAAATAATAGGAATATATGATGTTGGTTATGAGGGAATACAAGGGATTAAAGAATTAGTTGAAAGAGCTGAGGATCAATTAAGTGATTTTGAACTAGTAAAAGAGCGAAAACTGATGCAAAGATTTATGGAACATTTAGGGAGAGATACCGGATTAGCTACCTATGGAGAGCAATTTGTCAAAAAAGCTTTAGAGAGTGGCGCAGTAGAAACTGTTCTTGTTAGTGAAGAGGTTGATCGTGTTACACTTGAGATTAAATGTGAAAACTGCGATTATACAACAGAAGAGATAGTTAAAACAAAAGATTATAACGATTTTGTCAAAGAACTATCGGATAGAAACTGCCCAAAATGTGGTAGCCCCCGTATGTATATTGAAAATGAAAATGACCTAATCAATGAACTAGATGATATTGCAGAAGAAACAGGAGCAACACTAGAAGTAATATCAACAGATCATGATGATGGAGCTATTCTCTATAATACTTTTGGCGGAATAGCAGCTATTTTGCGTTATAAATTTTATGAGAGCTAGTAAAAGAAATTAAAGAAAATCAATCTGAAACCAAGGTTCCCACAGATTCTCCTTTTACTGCCTTGAATATATTTGTTGTATCTTGACCATTTGCAAATACAACTTTTAATCTTGAACGTTTTATTATTTCACATCCAACTTTATCGAATAACGCATATTTACCTGGTTCTTCTTCTTGTTTAGAAATGATCTCTAAGAATTCTTCTGGAGTAATTTTTTCTAATGCCTTGGCATCAGAGTGAATTTTAGGATCTTTATCAAAAACTTTGTCTACATTTGTCAGATTGATTAATAGATCAGCTCCCCAATATTCTGCGACAAGAGCAGCAACTGCGCTTGTAGATTGTCCTGGTTGTAATCCCCCAGTTACAACAATCTTTCCAGAAGAAAGAGCTTTTCCTACATCTTCAAATGTTCTTGGTACAAGCAAGTATGCTTTATCATTAAGCGAAGCTATAATTAACAGCGCATGAATTCTAGTTGATTCAACAGCAAGAATATCTTTGAAAGTAGCTACATGACCAAGGATATCACTTGCTTGTATAATTTTTCTAGCTAATTTTCCACCACCAACAACTATAGCTATTTTATATCCTTCTTCATGTAGTTGTACAATAGCAGTTACTATTTCTCTTATTCTTTCTATATTCAGATCCATATTATCATGATATAAAACAGAACCACCGAATTTTATAACAATCTTCTTCATCTTTATCGCTCAAACCTACTTTGTTGATGTCATAAATAACGTTTTTTCTCACAAACAGTTTTTTCTTGTTAAAAATACATCAAAAATGAGAATCTTTTTTAAGTAATTTTCAAAGTTGCAAGCATATTAAAGAGGACTGCAAAATGGATATACATGAGAAAACTCCAATTAGCAAAATATTCACTGAAAAACTAAATGAGATTACTATAGGAGGTTGGATACAACAAGTAAGAGACTTAGGCGGTTTAAAATTCCTTCAACTACAAGATAGATCTGGAATTGTTCAGATAGTATTACCAAAGAAGAAGGTAAATCCTGAAATATTTGACATTGATTATCAAGAAGGAGATATACTGCTAGTTATGGGGAGCATTGTTACTAACGATAGTGCACCTAAGGGAATAGAAATTCTTCCTAAAGATATTGAAGTATTGTATAATAGAGCTCTAGAATAGCCAATTGCAGTTACAGAAAAAATAGAAACCAATCCAGATAAAAGATATGATTATCGTTTCTTAGATTTAAGAAATAGGAATATTGCCCACATATTTGAAATTGAAAGTGCAGTAGCATATGCATTGCAAGAGTATTTTAATGATAATAATTTTCTTCAATTCTTCTCATCAAAAATAGTAGGTTCTGCTACTGAAAGTGGTGCAAATGTCTTTGAAATAGGATACTTCGATAAAAAAGCATATTTGGCTCAATCTCCACAATTCTACAAACAAATGATGTTGATGGCAGGTTTTGAGCGAGTATTTGAAATAGGTCCTGTTTTCAGAGCTGAAAAACACCACACCTCGAGACATCTCTGTGAATATACATCTATTGACTTTGAGATAGCTTATATCGAAAATCAACTTGATGTAATGAAGGTTCTTCAAGGTGCATTCGGATATGCTTTGAATAAGGTGAAGAAGAATAATTCAACAATTCTGGAAGAGCTCGATGTGATAATTGATAATCAGCCTAAAGACTGGCCAATAATTTCTATTCCTAAATGTAATGAAATTCTTATTAGTGAAGGAAAAGAATTAGGACTTTACGAAGATCTGGATGCTGAAGCAGAGAAGATTATAGGGCAATATGCAAAAGAGAAATTGAACTCAGATTTTGTATTTGTTGATAAATATCCTTGGGCTGTAAGACCATTCTATACGATGAGAGATGATGAAGATCCAAATCTAACTAAATCCTTCGACCTTTTGTATAAAGGGCAAGAACTAACTACAGGAGGACAAAGAGAACATAGAGTTGACATCTTAAGCAAACAAGCTGTTGAAAAAGACTTCAAACTAAAAGAAGTAGATAGTTATCTTCAATTCTTCAGAAATGGGGCTCCACCTCATGGAGGAAGTGGCACAGGAATAGAGCGATTTGTGCAAAAGATATTAAACCTTCAGAACATTAGAGAAGCACGACTTCTTCCAAGAGATCCAACAAGATTACATCCATAATTATTGAAAAGACAAATCAATCAACATGAAAAATCTTAAAAAACAAATGTGCTTCATAATAGTAATCAGTGAATTTAATCAAATGCGGGGATAGCCAAGTGGCCAACGGCGGTGGACTTAAGATCTTGGTTTATACCTAAGATAAGGGTTAGAAAAT
>CAZJUB010000002.1:83400-90325 GCA_964549075.1 uncultured archaeon
ATTCCTTAGTGGTTCGGGAGTTCGAATCTCCCTCCCCGCACCATTTTGGTTTCACATTAAACTGTTTGGTTTAACTCTTTTACTTCACCTTTATTAGCGTTTAACCAATCACTTGTAGATTTGTTCTAAATAATTAAAAAAATGGTTAAATAAAACCCTTACAATTACAAATTGGTGATAAACGTGACACAACACGAAATTCAAATGTATGAAGAACTCCTCGTGCTTTTGGAAAAACGATTTGATGATGGAGAGATTGACAAAAGCAATTATGTGGAGTTAAAAACACGATATACTCAGAAACTTGAAGCTGCTAAACAAAATCAAGATGTGCAAAGAGAAACAGCAAATATTTACACTTCTGTAGTTATATCAGATACACAAAGCTCGATGACAGAAGAAGGTAAAACAAGAATTGAAGGTGGAACTGTATTGAAAGATATTCGTATAGCAGGTTCGGGGAAAATAGATAGTGATGTTGAATGTAATAATCTAAAATCCGCAGGATCTCTGAAAAGCTATGGAAATATCATTGCACACGGAAATGTTGGTTGTGCAGGTTCTTTTAAATGTGAAGGATCAATCCATGTAGATGGAGATGCAACATTCTCTGGATCAGCTAAGATAGAACACCAAGTAATTGTTCAGGGAAGGATTTCTGCTGCAGGAAGTTTTACTAGCGGAGACCAAACACAAGCAGAAAGAGGAATCAAATTTTCAGGCTCATCAAAGATATATGGTAGTCTTTTATCTCAAGGTTTGGTAGATATAGCTGGTAGAGTGCAGGTAGAAGGAGATTTAGTAGGTGAAGATGTTTTAATAAATAAAGGACGACATGCTTTTGGTCATAAATGGAAAAAATTGAAACCTTCAATAATTGAAGGAAATGTCTTTGGAACAGGTGAAATTTTTCTTGGGAACACTCGTGTCGATGGAGATGTTAAAGGATTAAGAGTTGAAGTGGGTCCTTATTCTAAAGTGGAAGGAACTATTTACTATGTTGAAAGTATAGAAGTAAGTAACAGTTCCAAAATAGAGAATGAACCTGTTAAGATCAGGAGAGAGGATTTGAAATTATAAAATCATTGTTAAAAAGGAGAGATAAAAATGGAAAAAACACAAGAAAATTATGAAAAAGCTATAATTAGCTCAGCTGGAAGTTTAAAAGAAACTGAAACACAAGTTAAGGTCGCTGGATCTGCGACTATCTCTGGAGGAGAGATTGCAAAATTTTTGAGAATCTCTGGCTCAGGTAGAATTGAAGGCGATTTAAGATGTCAAGGTTTAAAATCTTCTGGATCTTTATACAGCGCAGGTAGTATTGCATCTCAAGATTTTGTTAAAAGTTCTGGATCATTTAAAACAAATGGTAATTTGCAAGGAAATACTGATGTAAAATTTAGTGGTTCTGCTCGAATTGGACAAAATGCAACTGTACTTGGATCCATCAAATCTTCAGGATCATTCAAAGTAGATGGAGATTTAGATTTAGGTAAAGATGCGAGATTTATGGGATCTGCACGAGTTGATGGAGAAACATCTATACAAGGATATACAAAATCAAGTGGTTCATTTAACATTGGCAGTAATTTACAAGCTGTTAGTGGGATAAAAACACTTGGATATTTAGGGGTAAAGGGTAATTTACTTTCTCAAAATAAAGTATCTATTCTTGGAGGAACAAAAATAGGTGGGAATCTTGTTGCTGAAAATATCGAAACCGATCCTGCACGCTGGTATAATTTCATATGGCTTAAAAGGATATTCTCACGAAAACGCCCATACAAGATAAATGGAAATGTTTTCGCAAAGAATAACGTATATTTAAACAGAACAATTGTTGAAGGTGAGGTTAAAGGTTTTGATGTCAAGATTGGCAGAAAATCAGAAGTAGGAGGACAGATTTACTTCGTGAATTCTGTCAACATTAAACGTAGTGCTAAAATAGCAAACAAACCTATTCAAATAACTCCCGACGAACTGAAATTATGAGGTAGCTTATTTGCTATCTTTTTCTTTTTACTTTAAACAAAATATTCTTTAATCTCTTTGTAATTCTTGTTTTGATTATTTATGTTAGGGAAACTAGGTTCAGCCCTCAATACAGCAATCTCTAAGATCATTAGAGGTGGGCCTCCAGATAAAGAACAAATTAAAGAGTTAAAGAACGCTATGCTCAAAGCTTTACTAGAAGCTGATGTGCAATTCGATTTAGCTGCAGAAGTAGTTAACGAAGTTGAAAGTAAATCCATGGAGAAAAAACTCCCAGATGGCCTTTCTCGTAAGAAAAGTGTATTATCTATTATACATGAAGAACTTACAAAATTCTTAGGATCAAAAGCATATCCCCTAACATTACATCCTAATAAGCCCACCATCATTATGCTCGTTGGTATCCAAGGTTCAGGAAAAACAACAACTACTGCAAAACTTGCTAAATACATCCAAAAACGAGGAAAAAAGGTAGCGGTTGTTACTGTAGATAATTTTAGACCAGGTGCCTATGAACAACTACAACAATTATGTGCATCCATTAAAGTACCAGTGTATGGAGAACCTGAAAACAAAAATACAGTAAAAATTGCTATTGATGGTGTTAAAAAATTCTTAGATGAAAAAAATAATGTTGTCATTATAGATACTGCTGGACGTCATAAAGAAGAAAAAGCGCTCTTAAAAGAGATGAAAGAAATAGGAGACAAAATCAAACCAGATGAAATAATTCTGGTTATAGATGGGAATCTAGGACAAGCAGCATATGAACAAGCCTTAGCATTTTCAAAAACAACTCAGGTTGGTTCTATCATAGTTACTAAAATGGATGGATCTGCAAAAGGAGGAGGTAGTCTTTCTGCTGCAGCAGCAGCTAATGTTCCAATTAAGTTTCTAGCAGATGGTGAAAATATCGATGCTTTAGAGGAATTTAATCCTACATCTTTCGTTGGGAGATTAATTGGTGTTGGAGATCTAGAAGGACTATTAAAAGAAGTAAAAGAACTAGAAGTACTTCCATCAAAGGAAGAAGCTATGAGTATGCTTAGTGGAAAGATATCTTATAGACAAATGATGGAATTATTAGATAATTTTAGTTCCACAGGTTCCTTGAAAAGAATGATGTCAATGATACCAGGATTAGGAATGACTATTGATGATAATATGATGAATCTTTCAAAGGAGAACATGAAAAAATTCAAAGTTATTATGTCTTCAATGACAAACGACGAACTAGATGGTAAAATCAAACTTGGAAGTTCAAGAATTCAACGTATTGCAAAGGGAAGCGGAAGACCTGTTACAGAAGTTAAAGAATTGATCAATCAACACAAAATGATGACAAATCTAGTTAAGCGCATGCGTAAAGGACGAAGAGGTGGTATGCAAATTCCTGGAATTCCACCTGGATTATTAGGTTGATAAGAAAGTTTCATGTGTGAAAAATTCATGTTATCAGAGATTGTATTTGTTATCAATGCACCCCCACTTTCTCTTAAAAAACCAGATTTATATGATTCTGAATTTACTGATAGTGAATTAAGTACCCATATCAAATCCATTTCTGATTCCTTTTTTCTATCCAATCAATTTCGAAAACATTACATTGTTTATTTCTTAACAGAAATAAGTGGGGATTCGTATATCATAGAGTTCAAAGGAAATGAACTTCGATTTTTAGGTCCAAGTTTTTTCTCAGCAGGACATTTACTATTAAGAGCAAAAAACCATATTATGAATCCAGATTCAAAAAATGGTAAATTAACACCAGGAATAAGAGTATATAAAAGGGACATAGGATGGATCTTTGAGAAATACAAGGAGAGTAAATGGTTTCAAGTAATAAACACTCTAGAATCTACAAGAAGTCATAAAATAGATTTAAATTCTAAGAATGTATTCTTTTTTGGTTTTGGAGATAATGTTGAATTTAATAAAGAAATTTTTACACTGTCTCTTGGATTTATTGAAATGGATGAGCAAATAATAATATTGAATCATATTTTGGAGAGTGGAAACTAATTTGAATCTACAGGAAACGGCAACAAAGATACTACAAAAATATTGCTTATGTGATTATTGCTTAGGAAGACAATTTTCGGATTTAGCAACTGGTACAACTAATCAGAATAGAGGCAGTGTGATTAAGGAATTTTTAACTATGAATTATATTAATCAAGTTGAGGATGATAACTTTACACTGCTACAATCATTATCAAAATCTGGTAGTATTCTAGCAAAAAACACTTTGAAAAAGAAAAACCATATACCAAGAGAGACTGATCAATGCTATATATGTCAGAATACCTTAGAATTAGCAAATGAAGTCGTAGATACTATAATACCAAAATTAGAAGGCATAGAATTTCAAACCATTTTGGTAGGAACCTTACTCCCTAAAGACTTTCTAGAACGAGAGAGAGGATTAAAGGAGGAATTTGATGTTTTACAAACAGAATATCTTAAGCAGGAATTTAACAGGATTATAGGTAAAAAACTATCAGAAAAACTTCCGATTACTACAGATTTTAACTCTCCTGAGATTGTTATTGAAGTAGAACCACTTACTTCTAAAGTTGATTTGAGAATTAAATCGTTGTACATTTATGGTCGATATCTCAAATATATTCGAACAATACCTCAAACCAGATGGCCTTGTTTTAAATGTAAAGGAAAAGGATGCGACGAATGTGAAGGAACTGGAAAGAGATATCAAGAATCAGTTGAAGAACTAATTGAATTTGAGGCAATTAGAGAAACTGAAAGCAATAAAGGTGTTCTACATGGAGCAGGTAGAGAAGATATAGATGCGTTGATGTTAGGAACCGGACGCCCTTTTGTATTTGAAATTTTATCACCAAAGATTCGTACAATAGACTTAAAGGATTTAAAAGAAAAAATAAACAGATATGCAAAGGGAAAAGTAGAGGTAAGAGATCTACGTTGGTCAAGTAAGGATGAAATAAGGGACCTGAAAGGGAGTGCAGATACAACTGTTAAAAAATATAGAGCCAAAATATCCTTTATAAGTCCTGTAGATAACAGCATACTCACAAAAATTGAGAAATATTTTACAAATATAGAAATAGAACAGAGAACTCCAAACCGTGTAGCACATAGAAGAGCAGATAAAATAAGAAAGAAAGTTGTCTTTTCTGTTAAATGCTCCCAATTAAATGATAACATTGTTGAGACAATTATTACTTGTGATGGTGGTTGTTATGTTAAAGAATTGATTTCTGGAGACGAAGGTAGGACAAAACCTAGTTTTTCAGAGATTACAAATATAGTAGCTCATTGTGAAGAACTTGATGTAATAGAAGTAAGGAAAAACAATGAATAAGAACAAGTAAAAAAGGAAAACTTTGTTTTTTCACTGAAACGTAAAACGAAAAGATTAAAAATTCCACTGAGGGAATTTGCTCACTTATAACAAAAGGTGTACATTAGATGCGCAAATCTAGAGGATATCGTCATGGAACCAGACGTTTATTCAAGAAACATACAAGAGATAAAGGAATTAGACCTTTAGATTACCTACTACGTGATTTCAATGAAGGGGATGTTGTAGATATCATTGTAGATCCCAGCGAACATAAGGGGATGCCACACAGACGTTATCACGGAAAAACTGGTGAGATAATAAAGAAACAAGGAAAATCATTCATAATTGCAATTAAACAAGGGAGAGCAACAAAACAGATCATTGCTAAGAAAGAGCATTTGCGCCTAAGTAATTCAGTCATTCAAACAAACAATTAGTGAAGTGAGTATATGCCTCGTGAAGTCTTAGATAAGAAACCGTTAACAATATCAGAAGCAATGGGAATTTTGCAAGAAAGAAGTGAAGAATCTGAACTTTCCTATTGGCAAAGAGTTGCATTTGAGCATGCTATGCAAAATGCTCGAATAGAGCCAGCAGAATCAAGGAAGATTGTAAATGAATTAATTAAAAAACACAAGATTTCTGAGCTTTCAGCTTTTACAATTGCAAATATTCTACCTCCATCTATCGAGGAATTAAAAGATTTACTCTCAAAAGAGCCTAAAATGTTAACTGATGAGGAATTTAAGGAAATTTTTGATATTATCAAACCTTTTGCCGATAAGTATGCAAATCAAAAATAGATAAGGAGCTAAAAAGTTCTGTTTTAAAAGAAAACAAAAACTTTTTTTGTATTCGAGATTATATATGGTGAGAATAAAATGGCAAACAATCAAAATTCAAGGACTAATAAACGTCCCGAGAGACAATCTGAAAGTGATGACTTCATAATGGGATCTGTAACTCATGTCAAATACTTTAAGAAAATAGAATCTCGCATTTTAGTACTTGATTATTTGCCAGAAGGGAAGGGATTCGGACAATCTAAACAAAGAGAACCAATAGTTCAAGCTATTGGTATCAAATGGTTTAGTTTATTAGAAGTTATAGTTGACCGAAAAGGAAATTATACAAAACTTTCGGAATTGGAACTACCACAAACTAGTGAATCATCTCCCATTAGACAAGTTAAGCGTCGTATAACCATAAATGATTTGACAAATACAGCTTATGAAAACCTAGAAGAAGCAGTACATTTGATTATAAACAAAAACGAAAAGCGTTTTGTTTCGTTCTTTAATAAAGCTCAACCTATTACTAACAAATTACATTCATTACAATTGATACCAGGAATTGGTAAAAAACTGATGTGGGAGATATTAGAGGCAAGAAAGGGTATGCCTTTTGTTTCTTTTAAGGATATTGAAGAAAGGGTAAAGATATCCGATATAAGAAAGATGATTTTTAATAGGATCATGCAAGAATTAGAAGAAGATGAAAAACACAGGATATTCACAGCTACTTCTGATTCAGTTCAAAAGAGATAATATTAATTTTAAATGGTTTGAGTTATGACTTGTTGGAATTCTTCTTCCGTCATTAAGAAAC
>CAZJUB010000003.1:0-88282 GCA_964549075.1 uncultured archaeon
TTCGTCAGTTAGTAATTCTACAGCTGGAGAAAATTCAAGATATGGAATCTCTTTATTGATAACTTCATCTTTTAAGGTTCGGAAAATTTCCATTCCAGTATAGTCTTTAGAGCAATGCATTCGGTTTCTAGATGTACCACCACCAGAAATTTCGAGAAAGCTACCATCCTCATTTTGGTCATACATCATTCCAAGTTCTTTATGCCACTTAATGATTTTTGGAGCATCACCAACTAGAGCTTTTACTAGTTCTGGTTTATTATCAAAGTGACCTCCTCCAATTGCATCTAAATAGTGGATAAGTGGTGAATCTTCTGGTCTATCAGCTGCTTGGATACCTCCTTGAGCCATGACAGTATTACAATCACCTAATCTTAGTTTTGTGACTATGAGTATTTGGTCTGCTGGTACTCCCTCATATAGCGCCCAAAGAGCAGCTGAATTTCCAGCTCCTCCAGCTCCAATTACCAGCACACCAACATCATAATCAATTTGTGATAAATCAACATCATCAGGATGAACTGTTGGATAAGCTTCAAGTATATCTACAACCTCATTAGGTACATTATCACCTTTATTAGGTCCCCAACTTATATCCCTCTTAAATTTAGGATTGTAATCTGGGTGGTAGTTATCTAAAACCTCTTTTCTTTCAGCTTCAGTTAGATCAGTTTTAACTTCATTCAAACGTTTTGCTCTAGTTTTGTTTACATTTTCAATGCTTTTTCGCATATAATCTGGATATCCGTCTATCATCTTCATTTTAATCACGCCTTTTTCTGATCAATGAAATCTCTTTCATGGAAATACTTGTGACGAAGTTCATCTTTAGATAACTTCATCAGTTCATTGAAACCTTCTTCATAAAATCCTGCTTCAATCTCCTCTACCCTAGCTTCAAGAGTATCGGGAGATTTCATCTCATATTTTCCGTGTAATCTTCTCACAAGGGTCGCAACATGATACTGTGGAATCTCAGCGGGACAACGAATAGTACAAAGACCACATTGTACGCAGTCAAAAGATTCCTCAGCTGCTTTCTTAATTTGCCCTTGGAGACTGTATTGTACATAATCCATCACATGAATATCTTGTGGGCATACTTTTGAACAAGCGTTACAACTTAAACATCTAGCAACCTCTGGATAGAATTGTAATATTGTATTTCCAGTAGGACTTAGCTTGTTAATATCATATTTAGCTTTAGGTGCTGGAACAAATGGTAGTTGAGTTAGAACCATTCCATCTTCTACTTGTGTTTGACATGCAAGAGCAGCATAAATCCTGTAATCTCCTGCTTTTCTATACACAGTAGCACAAGCACCACAGAAACCAGCTCTACAGCCAGCTCCTCGTTTGATTTTAAAACCAGCATATTCTATAGCTTTCATGATGGTTAATGATGCTGGGACTTCATGTGATGAACCCATAATATATACCTTAACCATAGGGGTTTCGTTTTCTTCCTTTTCTTTTATTTGAGTTTTTGACATTTTTCACCCTCTACTTTATTTCTTCCCCCCACTTAATCCTAACTCCTTGAGGAGGGGTTTAGGATTAATGTGATGATCTTCAAAATGATTTAATTTCAGTGGCACACCTAAAGCTAAAGCCATCAGTTGTGTAAAGTAAAAGACTGGTAAAGGTAATTTTCCAGGAACTTTCTCTTTCAAGATTTTTTGCTGATGATCAATATTATAGGCGCATAATGGACATGCAACAACTAAAGCATTTGCACCACGCTTTCTTGCTGCTTCTACGATTTTTGTAACTTGAGAATCTACTATTCTGTCTTCATCTACTATTTGATAAGAACCACAGCAGAGTTTAAAGAAAGGAGAATCGACAACTTCTGCTCCTAAACTTTCTACTAAATATTCAAGAACTGAAGGCATCTCCACATCATCTATTGCTGCTTTATCTGGATGAAGGAGCATACATCCATAATATGGGGAAATTTTCAAGCCTTTAAGTGGATTGACTACATTTTTTGCAATATTCTCAAAGCCAATTTTATCTCTGAGAATCTCAAGAAAATGTTTAACTTCCATGTCCTCCTTGTAAATCTCATCATCTTCTTCAAGCTGATAATTGACTTTCTCTA
Source organism: uncultured archaeon (assembly GCA_964549075.1). Lineage (GTDB taxonomy): Archaea > Asgardarchaeota > Heimdallarchaeia > Heimdallarchaeales > Heimdallarchaeaceae > UBA460. Next base: position 2,105 of record CAZJUB010000003.1, read on the forward strand.
GTTTATCATGATCATGTTTAACTTCATCGTTTACAATTTTCAGTGTGCTATTACACATTGAGCATAATGTTACAACTTCATTAGGTGTTTCTTCATCAAGGGTGTCAATATGCTTCCTTGACCTTGATAAAACTCTAACAGGTGCTATTCTTCTCATCATGTTATCTGTTGACAAAGTATGAACTGTTCCGCAGCAATTCCAATTTGGTATTTCAACTAATTCAGCGCTTAATTTCTTGCTTACTGCTATTGCTGTTTCTTCAAAACCTTTAGCATTGGTTTTTAAGTTGCATCCAGGGAAATAAGAATATCGTACCATTTTTTACTCACTCTGTTTTCTTTCTGAAGTTGCTTACTAAAGCTATGTTTGGAAGTTTGTCTAGTACTTCTTTTGGAATGTTAGAAATTTTGACTTTTTCAGGTTCTTCTCTCAGCTGATATTCTCTGACTGCTTCCATCAAGGCTGCGACGTCTATCTCTCTTGGACATCTAACAGAACATGTCAGACAGCTAGCACAAACCCAATGAGTGTTAGCCGCTAAAACTCTCTCTTTTTGTCCAACTTGTATGAGATGAATAAGTTGATTGACAGTCTTGTCCATGTAGCTACTAAAAGCACATCCAGCTGAACATTTGCCGCATTGGTAACAGCTGTAAACATTCTGACCTGATATCTCCTCGATTTTTTCAATGAAGTCTTTTTCTTCTTTTCCGAATTTTATATATTCAAATGACATGTTTAACACTCCTTATTCTTCTCCTAATGCACTAATAAGTGCAAGAATCTGACTATCTGTATATCCAAGTTGGTTAATAGCACCATTCAGACAGGCTGCAGCACAACTTCCGCAACCTTTGCAAAGAGCTTCATTAACAAAAGCAACTTGTAACGTGTGTCCGTATCTGTTTACTGCTTTTAGTTCAATAGCATTGTAAGGACAGGCTTCAGCACATAATCCACAACCTCGGCATAAAGATTCTTCTACCTTTGCAACAGTTCCTTCTATCTCTAATTCGTCTTGTGCTAAAATACCAGCAGCTCTTGAAGCTGCTCCACTGGCGTTAGAAACTGTTTCAGGAATGTCTTTAGGTCCTGTTACAGTTCCAGCAACAAAAACACCAGAAATAGCAGTGTCTACTGGTTTGAGTTTTGGATGAGCTTCTCTGATAAAACCATTTATACCTATAGAAACATTAAGCAAATTTGCCATCTTTTTGGTTCCTTCGCTTGGAATCATTCCTGTTGCTAAAACAACTAAATCTGCATGTAGTTCAACTGTTTCACCTGAGAGTGTATCTACACCTTTGATGAGAATTCTATCGCCATCTTGGAACAGTTCTGAAACCTTTCCTCGTATGTAAACAACATGATCTTCCTCTGCAGCTCTTTGATAAAATTCCTCATAATCTTTTCCTGCAGTTCTGATATCAATATAGAAATTAATTGCAGTTCCATCGTGTACAAGGTGCTTGTACATTAAAGCATGTTTTGTCGAATACATACAACATATCTTAGAACAATATGGCAGGTGTTTACTTGGGTCTCGAGATCCTGCACAATGTACGAAAACAACTGTTTTGGGTATAGTCCCATCTGAAGGGCGTAATATTTTTCCTCCAGTCGGTCCTCCAGAAGAGAGGAGTCTTTCAAAATCCAGTCCTGAAATAACATCAGGGATTGTACCATAACCATATTCGCCTATGTTTTCAATAGGATAAGTTTCGTAACCTGTAGCTATAATTATTGAACCATATTCTTCTTCTATTATCTCTGGTTGCATATCAAAATCTATAGCTTCAGGACCGCATACATCTCGGCATTTCGCACAGATTAAAGGATCAATTCCTAAGCATGCATCTGGATCAATAAGATATGAAGCTGGAATAGCTTGAGGATAAGATATGTAGATAGCTTTTCTTGGAGCAAATCCCTGATTGTATTCATCATGAGTGATAACAGGACATACATCAACACAATCATCACACAATGTACATTTTTCTTCAATCACATAACGTGGACTTTTCTTTATTTTTGCTTTGAAATTACCTACGTACCCATCTACTTCTATGACTTCGCTTAGCGCTAATAATTCGATATTTGGATGTCTACTTACATCTACCATCTTAGGACTAAGAATACATTGAGAACAGTCCAACGTTGGAAAAGTCTTATCCAGTTGTGCCATCTTCCCTCCAATACTAGATGTTTTTTCAACTAGTGTGGTTTTAAATCCCATATCAGCTAGGTCTAAAGCAGCTTGAATACCTGCAATTCCTCCTCCAATAACGAGTGCCTTGTGATTTACTCCGACCTTCTTCCTTTCAAGAGGTTGCATTAAAGATGAACGCACAACAGCGCCTTTAAGAAGTGATGTGGCTTTTTCTGTGCCTTCTTTCATATCTTCATGAACCCAAGAAACTTGTTCTCGAATATTCACAATTTCGAGTACATATGGATTTAATCCTTTATCTTCTAGAACAGCTCTAAATGTAGGTTCATGCATCCTAGGTGAACAAGCAGCAACTACAACTCTATCAAGTTCTTTCTCTTCGATATCCTTTTTTATTAATTCTTGTCCAGGATCTGAACACATGTATTTGTAAACCCTGCTTACTTCTACATTGGGGAATTCTTTTGCTCGTTCTGCTATCTCTTCAACATCAACAGTACCAGCAATGTTACTTCCACATTCACAGATATAAACACCAATTTTCATACAATTACCACGTCTTTACATATCTCCTTCCAAATCTTTGATTTGATCCCAGGAGAATACGGGACCATCTTTACAAACATAGAGATTACCTATGTTACAACGTCCACACATACCTATACCACATTTCATCCTCATTTCTAATGTAGTGTAGATTTGTTCGTCTTTAAAGCCTAATTCTATAAGATCTTGAATAACAAATTTAATCATAATTGGAGGACCACAAGTTATAGCTATCGTATTTTCAGGAGATGGCTTTAATCTCATTAAATTAGATGGAACAAATCCAACATAATGTTCCCAATCCTCCTCCTCAACATCTATCGAAAGATGTACCTGTAGATTGTCCATTCCTGCCATTTTAGAAAACTCATCTTTGTAACAAAGATCTTTAGAAGTCCTTGCTCCGTAGATAATGTTTAGATCACCATAATCTTTCCTATTATCAATACAATAGTTTATTACAGATCGTAATGGTGCTTGACCTATTCCTCCACCGATAAAAAGTATGTTTTTACCTTTCCATTTTTCAACAGGAAAACTGTTTCCATATGGGCCTCTTGCTCCTAAAATATCACCTATCTGTTTTTGATGTAAAGCTTTTGTGTGCTTTCCATATCTCATCGCGCTAAATTCTATGTAACCTTTTTGTGTTGGTGAAGATGAAATAGCAAAAGTACTTTCACCTACCCCTAATACACTAACCATGATAAATTGACCTGGTTTAAAAGTAAAGTTTTTTCGAAGATCTTCATCTAGAAATTCAAGCTTGAAAGTTTTGATTGCTCTTTCTCCAGTTGCTTCTAATGTTATATCAGCGATTTTTGCTAATCCTGGTTTGTATGCATTTTCTCCCATCATCATTCCTTCTCCTGTCATTGTTCCGTCTTCCGTCATTATTTCATCTCCTCTACATCATTGATTATATTGATTATATCAATATTAACTGGGCAATAATCAATACATCTACCACATCCAGTACAGCCAAAAACACCATCATTTCTTGGGAAGAAATTAAATTTATGATATACTCTATTTCTCACTCTATTCATTCTTGAAGGTCGAGGATTATGTCCAGAAGCATGATGAGTATATTCTGGATTCATACATGAATCCCATACTCTTATTCTTCCTCCTTGTTTGAGAGTACTTTCATCTTGAATATCAAAACAATGACATGTTGGACATAAATAGGTACATATGCCACAACCAATGCAACGCATCGCAACTTGCCCCCAATACTCGTGTTGAAACATTCCTCCAAGTTTTTTAGTTACTCCTTCAGTATTCATTTTTCTAGTGATAGCTGAAATAGATGTTTTTTCGACCTTATTACGAGCTTTTAAATCCTCTTCTGAAGCTTTGGAAAACATTTTACTAAGATTTTCTATTAGCTCTTCTCCCTTTTTGGTGATAACATCAATATAGAATTTGTCTCCTAAATCTGTAAATAATAGATCTAGATGTTTAGTACTAGCAGGACTATCATCAAAAGAGGTACAGAAACAATTTACAGCTGGCTCATTACAGCTTAATCCAATTAATGTACTTCGATTTCTTTTTAGGACGTAAAATAAATCTTGATAATCTCCTTCTTTTCTCCCTTCAAAAACAGGATTTAGAAGATCATACCCTCTAGCATCACAAGGTCGGATACCAAATACAATTCTTTTTCCAGAATCTACTTTCGGTGTTTCAACTTTAATTTCCTTACCTTTTGTAAATGTGAATAATGTTTCTGTTTGTTGGAAAACTAAAGACTTAGGAGGTACTCTAGAGAGTAAATAATCCAAATTTATCTCTGAAGGATCGTCTAATTCTTGAAACTGTGTAAATCCCGTTTCTTCTTTAGGACCTATTAGAGTGAACTTTGCTGCTATCTCTGCAAGCATTTCAGGTAATTTTTCTTTTAGTAATATTAAGCTGTCCATTTTAATACCTCACAAAACAAAATCCTCCGGATCATCTGGTTTAAACATTCCAAGCAATGGTTTTTCTTCTGTGTCGATTCCAGAGGTATAATCAAACATCTCCTTTACTTCTTTTTCAATAAATTTGTTTAACTCCATTAGAGGTATGTTTACAGGACATGCTCTCTCACATTCACCACAACTTATACATCTTCCAGCTAAATGGAAAGCACGCATAACATTCCATGCTGTATTCTCTGACAGATCAACAGATCTTCTCACCCATTGTGGTTCTAAAAGGTCAACCATACATTCTTTACAATAACATAAAGGACAAGCTTCTCTACAAGCATAACATCGAATACATTTCTCAAAGTGATTTTCCCAATATTTCCATCTCTCTTCAAGAGATTTGTTTTCTAAATTTTCTACACGTTCAAAATTTTCAATCTTAAAATCTTCAATTTTTTCTCCAATCAACACATCATAAATTACTGGATTTGGATATTCACAACTTCTACAAACATCAGAAATGAGTTCTGTCTTTGGAACCTTGTGTGTTTTATTGGTTGTTATAATATAGTTGCCTTCTTCATCTTCCTCAAGATCAGCAAGTTCTGTTTGTTTTGGAAACATTTTTTCAAGTTTCTTTGAATCAATAACACCTCTACATGGGATTCCAATGAGTACAACATCTTCTCTTTTCAATCCCTTCTCTTGGATTATTTGGGCAATTGCTCTAGAATCGCACCCTTTCACAACTATACCTACTTTTCTTTTATCCTCTTCTTCTCCTCTTTTAAGAGGAAGTTTTTCTTCAAGCATTGGATAAACTGTTAAGTTTTTAGCACATAAAGGAGAGAAAATAAACCCTTCAACATCTTTCGAATTATATGCAAAAGCTGGCATTATTTGAAAACCATAAGTTCCTCTCTTGTAGCCTATAATATATTTTACATCTTCTCGAGAGACTATCTCTTTAGCTGCATTGATTAGGTTTCTATTGTCTGCCATGCATTTTTCCTCCTGATTTTTGTCATAGGTCCAAGTTTCCTAATGTCTTCAGTAACTTCTCTTACAACATCAGCAAATTTTATTCCTTCTGCTGCTGAAACCCATGTCATACGTACCCTCTCTGGTTCAATACCCATATATTCAAGTAATTTCTTCATGATTGAAATTCTTCTACGTGCTAAATAGTTACCATGGTTATAATGACAATCTCCTGGATGACATCCTCCAATTAAAACTCCATCAGCTCCCTGTTGTAGCGCATTTATTACATACATTGGATTAATTCTTCCTGAGCACATTACCTTTATAATTTTTACATTTGGGGGGTATTGGATCCTACTTGTACCAGCTAAGTCAGCTCCAGCATAACTGCACCAGTTACATAAGAAACCAATTATATTTGGTTCAAATTCCTCTTCCATTTTCTAAACTCCTTACCTAGATTAATTTCTTCTATCAGTCCTTTGTTTTATACTCTTTACCTAATTTGAAAGCCTCAAGATTTTTCTCGATGTATCTTTCTCTGATTTTTGTTTTCATAACTTTGATCATCGCTTCTTCTGAAAATAATCCAGTTGTGTTTGCACAAACAAACCCTAACATTGCGATGTTAGCATATAATCTGCTACCTAATGACTCTGCAATTTTTGTTGCTGGAATTTTGAAAATCTTTTTCGCTTTTTTTGCATTGTCATCTAAAGTAACTAAATCTTCTTCCACAAAAAGGATTCCTCCTTTTTTCAGTTTAGGGATATATTTATAGTAAGCTTCTTCTGACATCACAACAAAATAATCTAGTTCAGTAGCTTTTGGGTAATCTATATCTTCTGTATCGACAACAACGTCGGTACTACTTGCTCCTCCGCGACTTTCCGGTCCATAACTTTGTGTCATCACAGAATTCTTACCTTCTTCATATAGTCCAGTTGCTTCACCTACAAGCCTTCCCATAAGACCAATACCTTGACCACCAAAACCTGCAAATCTAATCTCTACTCTTGCCAAATCTCTCACCTTATTTTTTTGCTTGACTCATCCTCTGAATTTTGAGTAAGTTCTCAGTTAGTGTGGGTCTTTCATCTCTATCTATAAATCTTCCAACTATGATAGGAGAATCATGAGAAATAGATACATCTCTAGTGTCAGCATTATGATTCAACACAGTGTTCTCTCTAAAGAATTCTAAGATTTTCTTACCTTCTGCAAGTTGGTTTCTTCTACCAAAAGTAGTAGGACAGCTTCCTAGAACCTCAACAAACGAGAAACCATTTTTCGCAATAGCTTCAGAAAATGCCTCTTTAACCCTTCTTACGTCTAAAGCAGTCCATCTGGCTACATAAGCTGCTCCACAACTAGCCATTAAATCAGGGATGTTGAATGGTTGTTCTTGTGATCCATAAGGTGTGGTTGTTTGTACTTGACCAGGGTATGTTGTTGGACCAGCTTGTCCTCCAGTCATACCATAGTTAAAATTATTTACACAAATTACTGTAAGGTTTGCATTCCTTCTTGCAGCGTGAATTATGTGATTCCCTCCAATTGCAAATAGATCACCATCACCGGAAATAACAATTACTTTACGATTTGGATCAGTAACACTTAATCCAATTGAAAAAGGAATTGCTCTTCCATGAGTTGTGTGAAAACTATCGAAATTGAGATATCCAGCTATCCTTCCTGTACATCCTATACCTGAGACTACTGCAACATCTTTCGGATCATATTCTGATTCCAGTATCGCCTCAAGTAGAATATTTGTAATTGATCCTAAACTACACCCTGGACAGAATATGTGGGGGATCCTTCCTTCACGTAAAAAACCATCCAAAGGATGTTCTTTTGATTCTTGTAATTTTACCTTTTCCTCAACCATTATAATCCCTTCTCTATCTCCTTCAAAATTTGTTCTGGAGTGTGTATTGCCCCTCCCAGTATGAATATTCCTTCAACTTCTGTTTTTCCTTGAACTGCTCTTTGTACTTCTCTTGTGACTTGACCATAGTTGATCTCTGGAACATAAATCTTCTTGACATTCTCTGCAAGTTTAGCTATTATTTCATCGGGGAATGGCCAGATGGTTATTAATCTTAGCAAACCTACTTTGATTCCTTTCTTTCTCGCTCGATTAACTGATCCCTTAGCAGCTCTAGCACTTGATCCAAATGAGATTAAAGCTATTTCAGCATCATCCAGCAGATATTCTTCTGTTCTGATAATTTTATTTTTGTTTAATCTAATTTTATCATTAATACGACGAACAAGTTTATCCTGTGTTTCTGCGTTTAAAACAGGATATCCTCTTTCATCATGAGTTAAACCAGTAACCATAACGTTGTAACCTTCTCCTGCTACTGCCATAGGTGGAATAAGGTCGTCATCTGCTTTATAAGGTAAATACTCTTCAGGAGGTACTGTGGGTTTTTTTCTATTTATTCTGTTAATTTTACTGTCATCTGGAATAATGAGTTTCTCGCTCATATGTCCTAATGTTTCATCCATCAATAGAGTTACTGGAACTCTGTATTTTTCAGCGTAATTAAAAGCTTCAATGGTTAAATCAAAGCATTCTTGTACAGAATTTGGACTCAATGCAATTGGTTCAAAGTCTCCATGAGAACCCCATTTTACTTGCATAACATCTTGTTGTCCTACTAATGTAGGTAGTCCTGTTGATGGACCTCCTCTTTGAACATTGATAATGACACAAGGTGTTTCTGTCATCATTCCAAGACCAATGTTTTCAACCATTAATGAATATCCTGGACCTGATGTTGCTGTCATACTCTTAAAACCTCCCCAGGATGCTCCTAATATTCCAATAATTGATGCTAATTCATCTTCAAATTGAACAAAATGTCCATTCACTTGTGGTAAACGAACTGACATGTGTTCAGCTATCTCAGAACTTGGAGTAATTGGATATCCTCCAAAGAACTTACAGCCAACAGCTAAAGCACCTTCAGCTGCTGCAAAATTTCCAGTTGTAAAGTATACTCCTGTATCAACTTCGGGGAATTTTGATTCTTTTTTACTCATCTTTCTTACCTTCTTCTTCTGGTTTGACAACGTATATGGCAAATTCTGGACAAATAAGCTCACAAAAATGACATTCTGCACAATCATCGAAGGATTTCCCATCAATTAATTTTGGAGGATGGTAACCTTTCATATTGATCTCATCTGATTTTTCTAAAATTTGCTCGGGACAATAGATTATGCACCACTCACACTCTTTACACCTTTCTTTAATTAAGAATACTTGAGGTGCTTTAATCTTGAATTCTTTCAAGTCTACAAAAGCTGGCCATTCTGGCTTCTTCCGTCTCTTACCTAGTGACGTATCCATTAATACAAACCACAATTTTAGCGCTGTGCGACGCCTATATTGTACTTATATAAAGTTTTATTTGTGTCATAACCTATTTGATTAATATGACATTAATAATATTACTAATGATTTTTAATATTAGTCTACAGGGCGTTAAATAACCATATTTTTTACTTTTTATATCTGAATCAGATTACAGTTTAAGAAAAGTTGAAATAGTGTGATTGGGTCATTTATTTGTTGTAAATGTTAACAAGAGATTTGAGTGTGACAATTTTAGGGAATACGGGAGCAGGAAAAACTACCCTTATTCGACGTCTTAAGGGAGAAAGTATTGAAGATATCAGCCCCACAACAAGTATTGAGGTACATCAAAAAACAATCAAACTTAGGAGTCAATCAATAGCTTCTGCATTGAGTTTAGAAAAATACAGAAGCTATAGAGTAAGAGCAATTGATTGTCCTGGTGATATGAGTCTATGGCCGTATTGGAAAAAAGCTTTAGCAGATTATAACACAAATGGAATAATTTTCCTAATAGATCCAACTCAAGATTCGAAAGTGCAAATCGATGCTTTAACACAAGTATCGAACTATTATTTGATGACATTAGATGATGATGTTGTAAGAGCTGAAAGAAAAGCAAGAAAAGTAAAAGCAATTTTCTTCTTAGTGGTAAATAAACTTGATTTGTTAAATCATAACAAGGGTAAAGCAGATCAGCTTATAAGAACACAATATCAAACAGCATGGAACCATCTAAAAGAAAGGTATCCAAGTAGCGGTCATTATTGGGAAGCAATTTCAGCTATTGATGAATCCGAAGAAATGTATACTAATATTGATAATATTTTCGAGACTATTAAAAGAGAAATTTATGGAGAATAATCTTTCTCTATTTTAACTCCACTAGAAAAAAATTTATTTTATTTTATTTATCATTTGTTTGTACTGGTGATAATATGAGTGATGCTGAAACCAAAACAGAACAGAAGAAATTTGTTCATAATTGTACTAAATGTGGTCAATGTTGTGAGAAATGGCAAGAGATTCCTATCTATATAGAAGATCTTCAACGTTGGGTATACGATGGAACCTTACAATATGCGATGCCATTCATCCAACTAGAGGAAATTCCTCCAATTTATGTTAGATTAAAGTTAAAAAAACCTGAAACTGAAAATGATCCTAATCCATCTGGTTGTCCTTTTTACGATTATAACAATAAAATTTGCAACGTTTATTCCTCTATGCCGGTCCATTGTGCTGCATATCCTTTAGCATACAATGGAGAAAAATATTATTTAGTTGATATGGATTCTCCAGGACTTGGTCAAGGTAAAATGACTTCTGAATCTCTTAGTTTGGCAAGAAAAAGAGCAAAAGATCATTTCGAAGCTGTTACAAATTCAAGTGCACTTTTACCTTATATTTACACTCTAATATTAGGGGAGATAATGAGAAAAAGTCAAGAAGCAATGTCTACTTTATCTGATGAAGATAAGGAGCAACTTGAAAAACTCCTTTCTAAATCTGAAGATAAGAAGAAAGAAAAATCCTCAGAAGAGTCTTTAGATGAATCCTCAGAAGAGTCTTTAGATGAATCAACTGACGAAATAGATAAGGATCAGACTGATCAGATTGATCAGACTGAGGAAACAGATAAAAAGGAAACCACTTAATTAGTCCTTTTCTTCATCTTGACAATTAAGTGATTCTGTTTCCATTAAATGCCCACTTTCAGATTTTGTGGAAAGATATTTAGCATTGTAAATATTAGGAGTAATTGCTATCGGTATTCGTTCTGTTACTTCGATTCCAGTATTACATAGTTCAGTAACCTTCTTTGGATTATTTGTAATAAGCTTAAGCGATTTAATCTTCAATGCTTTTAATATATCAACTGCTATTAAATAAGAGCGCTCGTCAGCTTTAAAACCTAGTAATTCATTTGCTTCGTTAGTATTATACCCTATATCTTGTAATGTGTAAGCTTTTATATTGTTAAAAAGACCTATACCTCTCCCCTCTTGACGCAGATATATTAATAGTCCAAATTCCTGCTTAGTGAGATAATTCATCGATGCTTCTAATTGTTCTCTGCAATCGCAACGTAAAGAAGCAAATGCATCACCTGTGAGACATTCAGAATGGATTCTAATGGGAATGTTGTCCTTACCTATTGAATCATCTCTCATTAAAATCACATGTTCTTTCTTATCTCTTAAACTTAATAATCCAATAATATGAAATTCTCCAAATTGTGTAGGTAATTTTGCAACAGATCCAAACTGTACTAATTCTGTATCTTTAAGTTTGAGATCTTCAAGTGTCTTTCTTATCTCTCTCTCAATTTCATCTGTCAAAGTGATCATTCTCCTAGTTTTTGATTTCACTTTATTTAAATTCAATAAACAATTCTAAAAGGAGGTAAATCTCCTTTTGCATTTGTCCATTTCAAATCAATATTGTAAACTCTTGCTGATGGAGGACCAATTTTTGCAAAGGAAATTAACTTGTTAAGTCTTTCTTCTGCTCCTTCTGCAATAATTTCAACTGATCCATCTAGTCTATTGCGAACAGTTCCTCTAAGCCCAAGTTTTTGTGCTATTTCCCTTATACTAACTCTGAAAAAAACACCTTGTACCATCCCAGTAACTATTATTTCAACTCTTTTCACTTCTGTTTTATCTCTCATTTTATTGTCTCCTACTAATTTCAATTATTTTTTGAGTAAATACTGGTAAAGTTTCTTCACAAGGTCCAAAAATAGAATAATCACTGATAGACGAAATAGGAGTTGTCTCAATATTAAACTCTATAACTTTAATATTATTTTTCTTAGCAAAAATAGGTAGAGATGAAACTGGAACAACAACTCCAGAAGTTCCTATTACTAACATAATTGTTGCTTCTAAAGTCCATTCTATTGCTTTATCCCACCTTTTAGATTCTATTTGCTCTCCAAACCATACAACATCTGGACGAATTATCTGTTTTTCACAATTAGGACAATAAGGTAAATCTGAATCTTTCAATGATTTTTCTTTAGAATCCCATCTCTCAATATAGTTACAAAGACTACATCTTGCATACCTTATTCTCCCATGTACTTCAACAATGTTCTTTGATTCCGCAATTTCATGTAATCCATCTACATTCTGAGTGACTATCCCAATTGCCAATCCTTCTCTTTCAAGATTTGTCAAAGCTTTATGAGCTGGATTAGGTTTTGCATCTAATAAAAGCCGCATTCGTGCTCGATACCATTCCCAGACTAATCTTGGGTCTTTTTGAAAAGCATATGGTGTTGCTAAATCAGAAGCTCTATATTGATTCCACATCCCATCTTTCCCTCTGAAAGTTGGCATTCCAGAAGCTTTTGAAATTCCTGCTCCAACAACAGAAACTATCTTAATTTCAGAAAGAGCTAATTCCTGCACAATTGAATCAATATCCATTACTATGAGATAGTATATACCCAAATAAAAAATTATAGTGAAGAGGTTAATAAGTTTGAAATAAATTAAATATCAAATCTTCTTTTCCTACCAGTGACTTCTTGGTATAATTTGTCTATGCTACTACTATATTCAGGATAACGTGTAAAAGCAATCTGAAATCCCATGTCAATTTCAGCTTCTTCTAAATTAGCAAATTGCTGTTTGGGATTTGTTGTTAGAGCGTAATATTGTGAAATGATACTTGTACCTGAATATCTGATTATTTTCACCACTTCACCTTCTAACTTTCTGATTGCTGTATCAATTAGTTCTTTGTGATTATACTCGCCAGATTCAGCATCATGTTGAAGTTTTTGAATGAGTTTCTTGGAGAATTCACTTTCCTCCCCACCTTTAGCTACTCCAACTGTTAAATCACAAATTACATTAGTTGGATAATTTGATAATAAATCAGGAGTAGCGAATAAAATATCGAACTGATCTGGAGGAACGTATTCTGCTGGAAACAATGAGACCAGAAGTTCTCTTCTAGGCTGGAAAGATTGCAAAGAGGATAAGAAAGGTTTGACCATTTCTTTTGAACATACAACAATAACTGGTTTTCCTATTAGAAGGGCATCAATAACTCTATCTGCCCCCTTATTAACTAATCTCATGAAGAAATATGGTGAAGCTTCAGCTCTTACTATTTCAATTGTTTGGGCTACAGCAGTATCTTGCTTTGCTTCCATGATTGAGGTAAGATTGTCAGCCCAATTGTTTATCCTCATTTTTAGACTTTCATCCATTACATAACCTGGTTCATATAAGATTAAACCAGCTAACTGCTTAGCAATATTAGAACTATGATAATTAAAAACAGGAACTTTTGTATAAAGTTGTGATTGAAATTCTTCTGGAATAACATAAGTTAAACATGCCATAGTAATTGGAGATCTTTTACTTTTACATGGAATACCAAAGAAGAAAGAATAAGCTACACCACCTATGTCGTGTAAGGGCATTACAGCACTTGCTTCACGCAAAATATCTGTTGCAGCTGCTCCCATAAGCATTCTAATTGAAAGTTTTTGAGCTTCTTCCTCAGAAAGATCTACATAGTGAACTGGCTTGGTTCCTACAGTATCATCGAAGACAGAAAAACAAAGTTTACTTGCCATTGAATTTAAAGCTCAATTGTATCTCTTAAATTTTACCTTGAAGGAAACTAAAAGCCACTGTATAACATCTAGAATAATTTAAGAACATAATTCAAACAAACGGATGATTTTTAAGTGTTAAAATAATGTCTGGTTTACCTATCCGGTGATATGAGTGGTGGAAGATGGAGTATCTTTGGAGTCTCTAGTTGAAAGACTAGGGCGTACCAAGCGTCTTATCCTCATAGAGCTTACGAAAGGAGCAGCTGGATATAAAAAGCTATCAAAAAAACTGAAGATAGGTTTAGATACAATAAGATCGCATGTCAAGACTGGTAAGCATTCGAACTCTCTCACTCAATTAGGATTGATCGAGCAAGAGGAAAGGGGCTGGTCAATTACCGAACTAGGTAATAAGGTGTTAGAACAATTAAGAAGAGATCCTGAATATGCGCCATTCTTTGTTGAAGCTCCTGAGACAGAGAATGACTCATAAGAAAAAGAGATTCTTCTTTTTTTTCTTTTTATTTTTTTCAACTCTTGGCTAGATTGAGGTTCACTCTAGTCTTTAACTTACTCAATACGAGAATAAAGATGATTCATCCTTTTAAACCAATCTTGATAACCTTTGGGAGAGTTAGGAAAATCAAGACAATGTTTAGCAATTTTTTTACTTGTACTAATCGCTTTTTTCATCAACAAAATTAAAGGCAACCTAGGAAAACTTCTCACTAAAAGCTCAAAATAGTTCCAGATTGTTCGTTTTTTCATAATTCCCTTTGTTGTAAGATCTGACTGTTTTACGACCTTTCGTTTCAGTAAGAATTCTAATTTTTTAGGTCCTATTCTTTCAAGAACAATTGTTAGAATTCTATTTCTTGCATGCTCAGCACCAAAACTTGAAATTATTAGAGAGTTATATTCCCACAGCTTCTCTGTTGAAAAATCTCCTTTTTTAATTGCTTTTGCCGCTACTAAACCAGCGAAATAACCCGCTAAAAGAGCGGGTCCATGCCCTTCTGCTGTTAAAGGATTAGCATGAAACGCTGCATCTCCTGCAATCATCAAACCTGGAGCAACCGCATTCCATATAGGAGGACGAATAGAAACCACTCCTCCTCTCCCATCAAGAGTTTTGTATGTGCCTTTAGGATAGTACTTTTCCATAGCTTTGAAATATACTTCTTTAACGCTTTTCGTTTGATTTTTACCTTCTTTAATGAAACCAGTACCACAATTTAGTTTATATTTTCCATCTGAAAAAAACCATATATAACCTGGTTCAGGTATATCTTCTTCATATTTAAGAACAATTTTCTTATCTAAACCATGTGCTTTTTTTAGTTCTATTATTTCTCTATAACAAGAAGCATAATCTGATTTATCTAACTTTGTTAATAAAATAGGTTCAAAGTCCTCTGGTAATTTAGTTCTAATTGCTCCTCTTACCCCACTGCAATCAATCACTAGTTTAGCTAATAGTTCAATTTTTTTATCATTCTTAGTTTTAATAAGCACCCCAGAAACTTTATTGTTTTTCAAAGTAGGTTCAAGAACTTTTGTTTCTGATAAAACTTCGACTCCAGATTTAATAGCCTCTTTTAAAAGTCTTTGACCGTATTTATGCCTATCAATCATATAACCGATGGCTGGAAGCGCTATATATTCTTCTGGTAATGAGGTTTTTAAAATAAGTTTTTCAACAGGAGCATTTATCTCAGTTCTTGATGGTGGTTTAATTCCTAATTTATCTGAGATAAAGTGAGATGTTTCCTTAGATATTGCCTCACCGCACACTTTGTCACCAATCATCTCTTGCTTTTTCTTATCTATGAGTAAAACATTTAGATTATTTTTACTACAGCTCAAAGCTGCTGATACACCAGCAGGTCCTCCTCCAACAACAATAACATCATATTCGTTTTTCATAGATAGTGGAACATTTGTAAGGTTGTAAATAAATTCTCTGGAAAAAGATATTCTGCAATAAGTAATAAGCATTAAATACTTAATTCTAAAAAATAGATTGATGGTCATCGTATTCGCACATATAAACTCTAAATTGATCAAAGGTACCTATTCTTCTGTAAATGGGTTTGAAATTGAAGAAGGTGATGTCTCTGAGAAATATGTTTTACCACTTCAAAATAGTTTGAAGGTTTTATTACAACAAAATAACGCCAAATTACAATTTGTCCATTCCATTTTAGGAAGAGATATGAATATATTGATGATCTGCAAAAGAATAGATGATATCCTGAAATTTACAATAATCAATAATCCAATTTTTAAAAGTAGATCAGCATATGATTTCATATTTCAGAGATTACAGATATTAACACCAAATAATGAATTTGAGTTAAGTAACAATCCTCTAAGCTTCTTGATATCTATAGAAAGGAGCTTCAATGAGCTTGAACCTGATGATTATCTGAATTATATGCCTTTACTGTCAAATTATATGTTTGAAATCATATATAGCGATATTAAGGAGAATGATTCTGAGACTAAAAAACAGCTTATCAATCAGTATCCTAATACAACATATGCGTATATACATGAACTCTTTCTTGAAGAGAATTCAAGTAATGTTGAAAAAATCTCTAATCTAACTGAAGCTTTCCGTTTGTGTCCTTTTTCAGAAGAATCATATCAAAATGACTCCAATAAAGAATCAGAATTTGATGAGTGTTTTCGTTTCTATTTTAATATATTAATCCTTGTAATGCAATTAGATAAACGTGATATTTTTCCTATTGTTTTTCAATATGTTCTCAATGAAAGAACAAATTTAGTCAGAACCAAATTTGATATGTTTATGAGTATGCTAGCTGCACATTGGTTCTTGATTGAAGATGCTCAAAAAGCCCTTGTACATACAATACAAGTAAGAAATGATGATCTACAATATCTATCTATTAAATCTCAGATAAATTACCTGAGGTTAAAGGGAACTATATTTGAAAAACTTGGAAAATATTCCGAGAGTTTGAATGAATATCTCACTTGTGTATCGCTTTTGAATAATCTAGAAAATTTGACACCTTCAGCAGCTTTAGCTTATGCTGGTATTGGAAATATAAATAGTATCACTGGGCAATTTACAAAAGCTATAACTGCTTATTCTTTCGCTGCTTCTTTGTTTGATTATCTTTCATTAAAAAGTCAAAAAATATCCATGTTGAACAATATCCTAACTCTTAGAACTCTAAAAGCAAAGAGCTATCTCTCTGCTTGTTTAGTAAGTTTAAATAACGAAAGATATAAGGTAGCTGAGGAGTATATAGAAAGAACAATACATGAAATTTCATTACTCTTGATGGAAACACCTCATAAACAAATCTCTGAAACAGTAAAGGAAGTAGTTTCTCTTTTGAATCCATTAGTGCTTAGAAAAGATGTGGAAAAGAACTTGGCTATTAATCTGGATACAAGCTTCCAATATTTAGATTCATTTTTGAATGTATGTCAAACACTTAAAGAAACTGGAAGAGTAGATGAAGTAATAGTAAAGCAGCTAAAAGAACTGGCAATTCCTAGAAAGACAATTGTTAATCAAGTGGTTCTTATTCATAAAGATGGTCGATACATTACTTCCTTTAATTCTGAAGATAAATTATTGGAGAAAGATAAGAACATGATTTTTGCTGGAGCTATGACAGCAATCCAGATGCTGCTTAAAGAAGTTATACAGAGTGAAGCTATACATACTATAGATGCTGGTGAGAATCAGATACTTCTTAGAAAAGCTGGTCTTATCCAAATTGTTATTATTGCAAATAAAATTACTGAAGAAATCATTACTGCAGCAGATGAGTTAATTGAGAATATAATAAAAGAATATGGCCATATTCTAGACGATTGGGATGGTTCTCTCGTGGAATTGAAAAAAACATCATCTTTGATTAAAGAGTTCATCTATGATAGAATAAACTAGGGTGTTTTTACCATCTCTCTAGTTACAGAAGATTCTTTTTCTAATACATCAGCTTCGGTTTTATCTCCAACATACACTTGGAATAAATCGAATGTTGGTGGTGTATCTCCAGAAATCTGAACTTCCACAGTATTTAATTTTCCAGCAACTGGAGGTTCAGCAATCCACGTAAGAATCTTGTTCCCAGTATCATCAGTTTGTTCCATTATTTGTGCATTTTCAGGATACTTTTTCACAATAGTGTGATCTCCTGGGATTTTATCAGCTAAAGAAATGAATTCATCAATATCTCCTCTGATATTTTTGATGACATACATTATAGTATAACCCATTTCTCTTTCAGACGATTTGATGAATTTTGCAAGTTTAAATAAAGTTCTACCATCCTTATCTTGAACAACTTTCTTTCCTCTGAAAAGATATGGAAAATAATCTAGGACATATTCCTTATCAACTGTTTGACCTGCGCGAACATTCTTTTGAGCCCATCTTACATTGATACCTTTCAGCTTAACTTTTTCAACTATACCAGTTGGTGGTAACGCTTCTGGCTTAGTTTTTATTATTGTGAATTCAGGAGGCAAATCATCAACTATATGCAACTCCTGTAATTGCCTGTTGTGTATATTGAGATATTTCAATCTAGCTACAAACTCCAAACCAGTAAGATTTATGTTCTCGAATGTATTCAATACAGCTATCACTTCATTTTCCATTATCTCTAAAATTGTTCTATTGATTCTTTTAGAAAGCTGGTAGTTTATTTTCACTTCTTCTTGTGGCAATAGTTCAGGAATTTCCCAAATTATCTCCAATACCTTATCTTTTTTCTCTTTCTTTGGATCTATTTCTAAATTTTGAATTGATATATTTTCAATTTCAAAACAGTAAGGCATTTCATCTATAATTTCAACTTCTGTTATTTTATCATCATAGACATTTTTGATTCCTGATGTCAAAGTGACATCTTTCAAAGTTTCTCCAAAACCTAGAAGATTCTCTTCTTCAGTTGTTTTTACCTCACCATTGGTAAGCTTAAATTGGCTCCTACTTTTAACCTTCTTCGGAACCATATATCTATTGTCATCAATTAATTTTTGCAACAATTCTTTTCTAAGATATTCATCTTCAGGCAATTTAGTTACAGTAATCTCATGGCCAATAATCTTGTTGTATTCATTTGTTTCAAAAGCTTCTTCAAATGTTTCAGTCTCAACCTCTTTAGTTGATGCTATAAGGTCTTCTAAGTCTTCAGCAAGTAACTCTTCTGCTCTTAATAACCTTAGAAGCAAATTATAATCTGCTGTTACTCCAGTTTCTGTAAGATATTCTTCAATCCACCTAGCAACTCTGGTTTCGTGAGGTGCAAGAATTGTAGACCAAAAATCGTTTACTGCTTTGACTACTTCTTGTAAATTTTTGCATTCAAGTTCATTGATTAATCCATGAGTATCATAAAAGGATACCATACCACTCATACTTGTCCCAAAAACATTAGTATAAGGTTCAATTTTGATAAAATATCTAGTGGATCCCCAAATTGTTTTCTGTTCAGCCATTTTAGTCAATCCTCACTATCTCTTCCATCGAAATAACTTCATATTCAACGAGGTCTTCTGTAGAAATTTCGATGTCCTCTTTGCTCTTGTTTTTATGATTTAGAACTGTAACAGAATAAGTTCCTTTAGGTAGATTGTTATGGATATATCTCCTAACTAAAGCGGCGGATTCAAAATATGTACTTGGACTAGCTGGAATAATATCAAGATCACCAAAAATATCCATTTTATGTATCTTAATTATCTCTCTATTACTTGGAGAGTGCTTTCTTCTCTCAAAAATTGTTCTTACAGTATCTAAATGAAAACTTGTAAGTTCTTTTTCCATTGATAAATTGTAAATCTCTTCTGCCTTAGGTAAATCTTCTAAAAGAAGATATCTACTAATTAATTTACTATAAGCATAAGCAACAATATCGGTTTCTCCCATGTTTTCCATTGCTTCTGCAACAAAATTCCATAAAATAACAGATTCGACTAGCTTATCTTTTTTTTCGATTTCTATAATATTTCTTTCCATGAATTTCAAGAAATCATCAGATGTTTTAGTAGACAGAATCTCTCTTCCTTCACGCATTACCTTTTGTACTTTGTCTTCAGTACTCAAATTGAATCACTTTCCAGATACAATAATTTACATTTTTATATTTTAGAACTTCTTATTTAAATTATATCGTAGTATTCACAGAAAAAGTCTGTAATTCTTATGAGATTTTCTAGAATCTCAATAAATTTTCTATAAGTTTTCTAATAACATAAGATTCGATAAAGTTAAAAGAATACTATTTTTCTTGTAACTATGGCTGCACAAGATAGAACTACCTATTGTGCCTTTCACCACGAGAATCCCTCTGATGGTGAGTGTTCAAATTGTGGTTTAAGCATCTGTAATCTTGATCAAAATTATGATCCACAAGCTAATAGATTATGTCAACTTTGTTTTAATATTACTAAAGCAAAACCTAGAATTAGGTATATACAGATAGGTCTTTGGGTTGTTGTTATAGCTGCTGTAATAGTTATATGGTCTACAGTTGAGAATGGGCTGTGGTACGCATTATTACCTCTCCTTCTAATATTAGCTGTTCCATATCTATTAAGACCTTATATTATGAAATTGTATTTCAAGAATTTGGAATCAAGAGAGTCAATTCTTCCTGTTCTTCGTTACTTCGAAGCCTCAGGTAATGCTGACCATTTTAAACTTATCTTGAAATTTCTAAAAAACATGACAAAGGAAGAAATTACAGCTATGGAAAACAAAATCTATGAATATCTTGTTCCAGCTTTAGCATACAATTATTCGAAACTTCCAGATGATTGGGAAGAAAATCTCACATCTAATCTCAAAATTTCAGAAGAAGAATTTGTGCAAATATTAACACAAAAATATAGGAAAACTTTGTTACAAACAGCTGTTCACAGTGCTCAAGCCAATATCTCGGACTTCATTTTTCTTCTAACTGAAAAAACAAATGATGAAAACCTTATTGCTGATTATATTAAAGAGATTACTTCTCCTGAAATACTGCAATTGAAGGATGACGAATTAAATTCAATTTATAAAAAAATGTTAGAAGATCTTTATCTTTATGACGAAAAATTCTATGCATATTGTGATAAATTAGGCCTCGAAAAAGAGAAAGTCTTGATTTCTCAACTCATTGATAGATTTGAACCTCCACCAGTTCCTAAAAACCAATTAGAAGCTGTTATGCCTACTGAACAGCTGATAGAGAAACGAAAAAAGGAGCAAAAATCTCTAGAAGATGGAGCATCGGAAGAAAATAAGGAAAAAGAAACCCCAGAAATTGAATTCGTGGAAGAACATTAATTTTTTCTTTTCTCTTTTACATAACTTCAGTTCAATTAATATATTATTAATTTTCATTTAATCCGAGAATAACTGATATGATGAAGAATTACAACCTATGAATGCATGATTTTCCTAGCTCACGCTGATCTTGTTATTCTCATCATTTTCTTGAATTTGTCAATAATATTCAATAATCCTACAAAAAAAACTAAATAGGGAAGAAATAATTCTCTTAATGTAGGTTGTTAGGATTCGATGAAATCTTCAACAAAACAACATAGACCATTATACTTAGGATGGAAAATTTCAGGAGTGTTCTTGTACTTATTAGCTGTAGTTGTAGCTATTATTGGGATCACTTATCTCGTTTGGTCTTTTATACTTATGATACAAAGTTTCTATTCAAGTGAAAATGTAGGGAAACTTATCCTCTCTTTTATTCTCAATCTTCTTTCTTTATTAGTAGAAATACTGGGAATTTTCTATACTATGATGCTAGTTCAGCATATGGGTTCAACCTGTATGAAACCACCAATAGCAGATGAAGATGAAGTAAAGATAGAGACGTTGAACCAGATGCCAGATGTTAGTTTTGTAATTCCAATTCGTAACCCAGATCCATTAGTACTAGAGGAAACATTACTCTCAATATCGCAATTAATTTATCCAAAGGATAGAATATCGGTTTTTCTTGGTGATGATACTAGTGAAGACCATTCAAATTTTAAAAAGGTTAGAGCTTTGGCAACAAAATATTCAGCTACAATAGTTTACGAACCATCAAATGTGCATTTTAAAGCAGGAATGCTGAATATTGTTTTGAGAGAAGTCAAATCTGATTATTTTGTTCTACTAGATTATGACCATATTGTAGACAAGTCACTAATTATTCGTTTCATGAAAATTTTTGAAAAAGATCCAGAGCTAGCTTTTGTTCAAGCAAAAGTTAGTTTTAGAAATGTTTTTTCAAAATTACAGGTTTGGGAATCAGTGATGTATGCACAATTTTACGAAGTATTTCAAAGGTCAAAAACAAAACGAAATACTGTACTAACCAATGGATCAACTGTGTGTTTTCGAAAAGAACTCATTGATGAAATTAGCGGGATCCCTTATGATACTTTAACAGAGGATGTAGATGTTTCTGTGAGTCTTCTGATAAAAGGATATAAAACTATTTTATTGGATAGTTACGGAAGTTTTGGATTGATTCCAGCGACCTTCTCTCTTCTACTCTCTCAAATTCTTAGATGGGCTAAGGGTAGTATGCAAGTATTGAAAAAAAGATGGCTTAAAATTCTAAAATCTAAGCTTCCTCTTACTGATAGGATTGATCTCTTGTTTAGCACTTCCTTATTCCTAATTGCTGCATCTGTTTATCTTAACGTACTATTTTATGTTATTATGTATCTTACAAAAAGCCCAGTAATTAGAGTCACTGCTGGAAGTTTTCCTCCTCTTATTATTATGCCGATAGCTTTCGCATTTTCTTATCAAATATCGGGGATAATTTCTGTTTTGTTTGCTAGAAAAAGTGGTATTAAAAGTATGAAACCATTTGATTTAATATACTTCCTTATTTTAGCACTTGTTCTAAATCCTTTCACTGTTTATGCAGTTTTTAAATCTATTTTCTTAAGAAGAATTCCAATTAGAGGTAAAGATGAGTGGAATGAGAAGGTCTCATATCTTTTTATCTCCTTTATTATTTCTTTATTGGGAGGAGGTTTAGTAGTGATAACAGTGCTGGATTTGATTAGCTCTGGAGTTGGAGGTTCATTCTGGTTGGTTTTAGGTTTACTAGGACTTTCTATGGTAGCTACTTTTCCAGTATGTTTGTATCTACATCTTACAACAAAACACAACAAACCTTATTTTGTTAAAGAAAATAATGCATATCATTGAGCGGACCAATAATGCAATGGAAAAGGAATCTTTGGTATAGTCTGACTCTCCTCTTATTGTTGTTTTTAACGTTCTATATCGGATATAGTAGCTATGTTATTGTAAAACAGTTGTCACCTTATCTTCCTAATTGGAAGGCTATTCTTGGTCTAATTCTTAATTTTCTGATATTGTTACTTGAACTTTTGTCTACATTCTACTCCATATTTATCTACTACTTCATTGGTTCTTCTTCAACCTATCGAATATCAAAAGATATGAATAATAAATATCTATCAAGTACACCTCTTCCTAACGTTATAATAGCAATCCCTCTCTACAAAGAACCTCTCACTGTTGTTTCCAAGACAATTGAAGGTGCATTAAAAATCGATTATCCTGCAGATAGATATGAAGTGATAGTCTGTGATGACAGTCCGGAAGAACTCTCTCATGATATAATGCATTTTTGTGAAGAAAAAAATATCCGTTTTATTCATAGAGATACTAGAAAAGGATTCAAAGCAGGTGCTCTAAATAACGTTCTTCAACAAGTTCAATGTGATTTTTTCAGTGTTCTTGATTCTGATCACATCCCTACACCCAATTTCATTAAAACATGTTTATCTGGATTTACTGAAGATGATGTAGTCTTAGTTCAAGGAAAACCAATGTTTGTTAATCAAGAAGATTACTTGATGAGAAGTAGTTCCTTTATCCACACACAATTCTTTCATGTGTATCAGAAAAGTAGAGGAACTCGAGGTGGAGTTATATTTGCAGGAACAACAGGAATGTTTAGAACAGATTTACTTAAAGATTTTGGAGGATTTTTAGAAGATACACTTGCAGAAGATTCTGATACTTCATTTATGTTGTTAAGTCAAGGATATAAAACAAAGTATATTCATGAAATTTGTTCTCATGGTTTGGTTCCTTGGAATCCTATAAGTATGATAAATCAAGTGTGGAGATGGACTAATGGTATAACTTCAATCTTCAGAAAAAGATTCTTTAAAATTCTTAGGGGTCATAATTCATTTATAAATAAAATTGATATAACTTCTACAATTCTTACTCCGATAATTGGAGTTACTATGTGGTTTGTTTACCTTTTACTTTTTGTTATGTATATGCTTAGTACAGAAACTCTGGGAGGAATTCCTGAATTTCAATTTATTAGACCAGATTTAGGATCAGTACCTTGGATACTTTTTGCACCTCTTCTTATCTCTTTTGCTAGTCTAATTATGGCATTTGTTTCTTGGATTCGAGAAAGTAAAGAAGACAGAATGATCAAATTAAGAGGATTATTTGGAATGACTTGGACTATCGGTGTTTTTTATCTTTTAATGATGACAGCACAATCATTCTTGGTTTGGGCAGTTTTAAGTGCTTTACTCGGCGTAAGAAAGGATTTTGATCGTACAATAAAGGAGAAAACAAAGACTTTAGGAAGGATGAGTAAAAAGATCAAATATGCTATCTGGTCATTCGTGCTCTTTTTAATATCAGGAGCATATTTCTATGCAAGTTATCATACATTCTTTGTTTCAGGAAGTTTCCTATTTGGATGGTTTATAATTGCAGCTATTACAACTTTAATACCTATCATCATTACACTTACCCATTTTAAAAAACTTGATATCATGAGAGAGATTGCTGCAACTAAAACAGCTGCAGATGTTGAATCAGAATCAGAGGGGATAAACTAGTGCAAATCGATATAAGAATAGTAATTCCAGTGTTATCGATTCTTTCTCTTGGTTCTCTTTTTACTGACGTTCTTAAAAGAAGAATTCTGAGAATCAAGAATGATAGTCCGTTTTTAGAACTGTTAGCAGAATCTCTTGTTTTTGGAACCCTGATTCTTATAGTACCTATGATCGGGCTTGCTTGGATAGCAGAACGCTTGAGAAATGATGTAATTTTAGAAACCTATGTGTACATCTATCTTGCAATTGGGTTGTTATATCTAGTATATAAAATTTATATCTGGGTGAGAAGAAAATTACCAGATTTGATGTTAGCTGAACGAAAGAAAATCAGCAAATCGTTAGAGATTCTCTTAATTGTTCTTGTTCTTTCAATGATTTTCTTTTATATACTTCAAGTCCTTGTTTACCCTCTTAAAGGCTGGGATTTTCTTCATTTTTATCTTCCAAATTCATTTAGATTATTTTTAACAGGTCAATTAAGTAAAATTAACGAGCTCACTTTCTTACCACAATACAAACCACCGATGAACATTTTTCTATATGCTTATACTTTCTTTGTGACTCAAGCTGAAATGATACAGTTGGTTCCGCTATTGTTCTTAGCTGGGACTGTTTACTATTGTTATAGAATCTCACAAACAATTGGTCTCTCGAAAAAAACATCACTATTCGCAGTTATTGCCTTCTTAGCTACTCCTTTAACTTTTTTCTTAGTATATGAATACATTTACTACCAAGAAATCTTCATCATGTTTTTTGTTACAGCTTCCTTTTATTATTACAAACGTTTTCTTAAGAGCCAACAAACCAAATCACAGATTTATTATGTTATTTTAACTGCTTTTAGTATGTCTGGATGTGTATTGAGTAAACTAAGTGGTTTTATCATCCCGATCGTGATTTTCGTGGCAATGCCTTCTGACAAGATAGGAAAAATTATACGAAGTGTGTTAGTGGTTGGATTTGCTGTACAACTGATTAGAAAATCTCTTTTTGATATTTTTCTTGGAACAAGTATTTTCTTGATTTTGCTAACTCTGTGTTGTATTTACTTTATTTTAACAAGTGAAGAACTTCAGTTTTCCTGGAAAAGGTGGATTTACACAATAGGAATCCTCCTCCCACCAATAATAATTGCTGTTTTCTGGGGATTGTATATGATAACAATACCAGGAATAAGCAATCTACTAAAAGAGATGTTCTTAAGTGTAAAATATACAAAAGTTAGCTTAGTTTGGCCTGGAATTAATCTCCCTAATACTGAGACTTATCTAGAAAATGCTCATACTGCTACATTTCTCTCCTCTTCATTTTCTATTTTAATTGCATCAATGTTTGCAGGTACTTGGATTTTTATCAAACTTGTTGGCTTTGTGAAATCAAATAAAAAATATAATGATATTGTTCTTTGGGCTCTATTCTTTTTCATGTTTTGGCAAGGGATCTATGCTATGGGTTCAATCAGATATATTGTTCCTTTATTAGTCCCTTTAGCTATAATATGTGCAATAGGTTTTGAATCTATAGTATCTTTACTTAATTCTAAAGATGGAGGTAATCGTGATGGTTTTATCAGTTTCCTTTTCCTCATTGCAACTGGTTATTTATCTATTTTTCCAGTTTTACCTATTGAAACTGTTTTTGAACCATTTCACCTCAGATGGTATTATGCGCACACTCATCTGTTATCTTTGCTAGGCTATATTATCTTTTTCAATATGCTGGCTTTTCTTTTATTATGGAAAGAGGAACAACTCAAACTTGGTTTTTCGCAGATTTATGTTAAGAAGATGAATTTTAGAAAGATTCTTTCAGGATTGCTTATTTTTATAATCGGCTTTGTTCCTTTTAGTGTCCAATTTGTTCTTCTTTCATCTGTTGGTTTTGATATTAATCAATTCCAAGGTGAGTATACGTATGATTATAGGTTTTCGTTGCAGGAATTAATTGATGCTATTAATCGATTAGGCTATACTGATGATCAAGTGGTTTTGACTATCAATACTCCTGGTTTGGAATATTACGCATCCCAACCTGTTATTGATTTATTCATGATTGATTTACTTAGTGAATCTGGTTTATCTAATACTACGGTGCCTTTTTGGAGCTCTAACATAACTAGAAATCTTGAATTTCTAGATGAGTATAAAGTAACAATTTTCGTCGCTTTGAATTGTTCAAATGATTGGTTCCCAGCATATCTACAAAGAATGTACTGGAATATACCTCTTCTGAGATTTATGAATAATAATAATTATTTTATATATAGATTCTCAAATGATGAATTCTTCCTATATACGATTAAAAATTTTAACGAGTTTGTTGGACCTGTTGATATCTTAATGAAAGGTGAATCTAGCCAAGCTAGTCTTCTCAATCTAGCTCCTCTTTCGTTAAAAATTAAGGGAACTCAAGCATCAATAGGTACCTTACTTGATCTAACTTTTGCTCAAACTTCACAACCTATTTCTGTTAATATATCTGCTCAATATTATACTTCTGAAAACCAGACAATGCAATATGAATTTAGTAATCATTTACTTTATAGACCAGAAAATGAAAGTTTTACATTTCTTCCTCTCTTCGATTTACCGGTTGATTCAGTAAATCTCTATCGCATACATGTCAGTATTGAATACACCTCGTACCTTGGTTATCTAAAATCTTTCCAATATCATTTAAAACCTGCTACTGGACCTACTGTAAACATAACTAGATCGGAAGGTTCTTGGTACTATGTTGGATATGAAGGTTTGATTTTTTACTAGTCATTTCCTTCTAGAATAAGCTATTTTCTTGACTTTACTTGTTTTTCTTGTAATTATAAAAGTTGTAACGACTGCAACGAACATAGTAAACACCAAATTAAGTGCAAATATAAACCAGCTTCCACGAGGAATAAAGGTATGACCAAAAAAGACAGTTTGATTCAAACTTGACAAAATAAAAAGTACAAGATTTCCAAAACCATACCCAATAATTGATGCAATAAAAGCTATAAAACCAACTCTAGCAAAAATGGCAGATATTACATGTAAATTGGTACCTCCAACCATTTTAATGATAGAAGTTTCTTTTCTGCTTTCTGAATAAAGATTTTGGATAATAGAATTCATATTAACGACTACAACTATCAGAATAAGAAGAACCTCTGCATAAGCTAGCGTATAGGTAAATAATAAAGAACCTTGAAGATAATGATCTACATATTCATAAGAAAGGGAAATTAAGAATGCAAAGCCAGAAATTGACTTAAAAGGTATTTTCGACCATTGATCCTCAGTTTCACTTGGAATGATAATAGTTATTTTTTCCATACTTGGTTCGAAAGCTCTTCTAAGATTGATTATAGTGCCATTTTTTAGGTAAATTGTTAAGTCAACTATTCCATATGAGAGATATAAAGTAACATCAGAGGATAATCCTGTATTTGTTATGATACTCCCTTCGTAAACTGTTGTAATTTCTACAGGCAAGTTGTAAATTTTCGTTCCATTATCGTACTGAAATTGGAAAATAATTTGTTGTTTTTTAGAAGGAACTTTAAATTCGATAAAATTCTGAGAAAGATAAATATCATGATTAAACACAGCAATACCCTCACCTGTACTAATAAAATAAAAATTGTAGGTACCCGCATCTAAATTGGTTGTATATACTCTTCCATTTTGGTCAGTATAACTTGATAAAACGCGATTCCCATATTCATCTCTAATTACGCAATATAAGCCATTTACAGCAGAATTAGCAAAAGTATCTCTCACTTCAATAATGGTGTATGCACCATTTAACCATATTATTTGATTTTCACCATCATTAGTGTCAAGTCTAAAATTGTAAACTTTCGAATCATATTCAAACGAAACATTGTATAAACCTTCAAAGATGTTAAAGGTAACAGTTCCATTGCTGCTTGAATGTAATAATAAAATAGTCGAGTTATAATAATTAGATACTGACATACTTAAATTATTAATGGAATACAAGACATCATCGATTTTGTATTGAAAGATTAATTCTTGAGAAGAATATGATAAGTTGACTTTAAAAGTATAAAATATTGTTCTCTCATTTCCATATGTATCAGTAAGATAAAATACCATTGAGTGTTCTCCTCCAGAACTGAAAATGATGTTTTGTGGAGAAGTGTATTCGTATATAACTGAATCTGATGTAAACATGAAAAGAATTTCAGCAGCATCGCTTTCAACAACGAGTTGGGTAGAGAGTCCTGAATTTCCTTTTGCTGGAGATACAATCTCTAAACTCGGTTCTGCTGTATCAACAATAAAATCATAACTAAAAGATTCGTTTGAGATTAAAGGATATTGATACTCCAAAGTGTAATATCCATCTGTAATGAATAAAGAATCAATAGATGACAAATTGAAAACCATATCATAGTAAATAAAATTCAATGAAATCTCTGTTGGAATTGAATCATTTATATCACTTGCATATATCTCATTGTAGTCAAATCCCTCACTAATTTCAAACGCCCATGTTCTTGATCTGCTTTCAAACAGATCTATCCAGAGAGTCACAGTCAGAGTATAAGTACCTGGGAAAAGATATTCTCTTTGAGCCCCTAAAACATGACCATATCTGAGCGTAGATTCTCCTTCTATCCTATACTCTATAAGGAGGAAGCTTTCTTGAATATAAGGACTTATATCAATAAAACTTTGATTCAAAATTCCAGAATATTCATATTCTAAGTAAAAATCATTAGGTCCCAATGTTCCACTGAAATCAGTGACATTGAATTGGTAGAAAAGTATAATTGAGTTACCAACAATATCTTTCGCTTTGATAGTAAGGTTGTGGAAACCATTTCCTTCTGGAATCTGAATATCCCTACCATAGACGGTAGAAAACGGAAAATCATCCCATGCAAATTGCATTAGAGATAATTCTTCATTATTTGTATAAGTAATATATTCTGTGGAATTTATTTCAGTTCCATTTATCTCAGAAAGCATAATTATCGGAGTAACATTGTCGACTTCAATTGCGTATGATCTGTTATACCATTGTGTTTCTATGTATGTATAAAGTTTTAAAGTATTTATCCCATCTACTAAATCAGTTGTATTTAGTTTTCCACTATGTGGTATCAAACTTAATGCTTCTGAATTCCAACTATAAAATGCACTATAATAAGGATTAAACCAGGTCTGAATGTACTCTCCGCTCCTTATTCTCAAATCGTCTCTTAATCCAATTGTTCCAATATGTCTTGGATTGTCTGAAATAATAAAAACATAAATTATCTCTTTTATTTGGCTATCATCACTTGCTTGAAGTGTTAGTTTATGTATGCCTAATTTGTAAGGAGAGATGATAAAATTTGACTCTAATGTGATATAGTCCTCACTGTCCCACTTAAATCTTAGATTTTTATTAAATTTGTAAGTTGTATTCAAAAAAAGAAAATCATTTGGTTCAATATGCGAACCATTCATAACATTATAAAATGATAAATCGTCTGGAATTTCATCAGTTATTGTAAAATACACTGTTGTTGATGCATAATTCAAACTCTTATTATATCCACTTGAAATGTAATCGTTGTTAAAAGCTTCAACAGTAATTGAGTGAAGACCGTTGCTGAAAGGGATATCAATACCATTGGGATATATCTCTTCTCCAGCTGCAATAAAATACTCTTTCTTTAGACCAATATTACCATCCAAGTAGAAATAGATAGAATACCCTGTTGTAGCTGTTACTGTAAGATTTAACTGTTGTCCAACCACCAAGCTATTATTTATTGGTCTATTAACAAAAATATAAGGATGTCTTGATATCAAAATAACTTCATAATTATTTACTTCAGATGTCATGAATGCTATAGTCTTTGTGTATCTAATGTAAGAAATTTCTGCAAAATAACTTCCGTCACTCACAGTTAAATTGGCTTTACCATTAATATCTGTAATTGTTTGAAAATTCCTACTTTCAATATATCTTTCTGTGATATTTTGACTATATACTTTTATTAAAGCATCTTTTATAGGTTCATCTTCATCAGTTATAACACTAAATGAGATCAATCTCTCTTTGTAAGGGATTTCCAAATTAAGAAGTGTGTCTCTCTTTAATAACAATGATTGAGTTGGCGACATTATTCCTTCAATTGTTCCTTGGATTTTATATTCTCCAAACGGGAGAGTATAAGAGATTTGATTGTCATTTAAGATGATGGTTTCGTTAACCAATTGACCTCTTCTAGAACGTATTGTAATGGTCGCATTTACTTCTAAAAGTAAATCTGGAGTGAGTATGTTGATTGTTAACTCATATTCACTTAGGACTAAATCTCGTAATAATTCTTTATTTGGTATTAAATCTAGATTTATCTTCACTCTAATGTGTGTAACATAATCATAATCTTCGAATGCGAAAAACTGACCTATCCATAATGATGATATAATCTCATCATCCAGTAAAGTTCCTGTTTTAAAAATTGATTTGATTTTTAACTCAACAGCAGCTTCAGACCTTGTTGAAAATAAAGTAATAAAATCTCCAACATCTAAGTTATTACGTTTGGCAAAATTAATACCTATACTTACTTCAAATGAATCTGTCAAGCTGGGAAGTTGTCCTTGTAGATATTTTACTTCAGTTAGTTGCCAGAATTTGCCTACATCTACCCCTCGAAAATATACAGCTTTTTTATTATACACAGCAGCTGTCATTACTTCTGGACTAACAATTTCCACTCCTTCTATCGTACTGATAGTATCTGCTATATCTAGAGGAAGAATACTTGTATAAGGTGTCGAAGCTTCAGGACTAGATATTACCAGAATATCATCACTTTCTCCTAGATAAGAGGAGGTTGATTCAATAACACTTGATAACAAAATACCTGCTCCAGTAATGATCGTTGAGCTGATTAGAAAACCTATGAATGCAATCAATAATCTCTTTTTTGGGAGAACATTATAGAGAAATAATTTCCGATATTTATGTTCAATCCAAGCACTCAATCTCTTAAAACGAGAGCGTACGTAAAACATATCATAGGTCCTCCTTTATTACTCTAATCTGTGATGCTTTGATTGAGGGGTAAATACCCGATACTAAGGATAGAGTCAAGGAGAATAGGAAGATTATCCCTATTAAACCAAGATTAATACTAAGAGGAATAAAAGGTAGATTCAGCGTAGCGGTTACAATTCCAACAATTCCACTCACACTGAGATATCCCACAATCAAAGATAATAATCCAGCTATAAATCCGATGAAAAGAGATTGTAGCATAAATAAAAATATAATTTGCTTTTTTGTTGCTCCTATTGATCTTAAGGTGAAAATTTCTTCTTCACTCTCTCTCACTAAAGTGTAGATACTATAGGTTATAGATACTAACATCAATGTAAAAAACATAATTTCTAAAAGAGTTAAAGTTTTGACTACATCTTCCGTAGCATATTGGATGAAGTTTTGAGTTTGTTTTTCATTCATGACATTGAGATTTCCATATTGATTCTCTATATCTGATATGATTGTATCCATCTGTCTTTTATCACTAATTCTGAGTTCTATAAACGAGAAATATGGGACCTCTATAGGAAGAGGTAAGGTGGTTATTGAGCCTAGAAGTTCCAAATCATATTCATGTCCTGATTCAATAATATTTACAATTGAAAAGTTCTCAGCAGCAGAATAAAAATATGAATTATTTACGTAAAGATCCTCTATCTGTATCTCTATGATAGAACCTACACCAGCTGAAATAAGATATGCAGTCTGTTGACCGATAATTAATTCATCAGCATTCATATCTCCTAATGGAGAAGAATAATGATGCTGTTGAAACTCTTCAAAAAGCGAGATGTTCAGTAGTCTTAAATGCGTATTGATCTGCAATCCCGTTTCTCCTTTAATCGTAATTGGTATATACAGCTGAGGAAGGATAACTTCAACAATAGGGGTTTGTATAGAATATTCCTGCAGAAAGTCTAAAACTTCTAAATTTATTTTACTTTGAGAAAGACTTTTGCCGTCTTCTGATATCAGTAGAAGGTCAGATGGCTCAATTATCTCGGCCATTCCACTGATATTTGATGAATAGCCTTTAACAAGCAAAGTTGTTGCTATATAAATTACTAATCCTAAAGTTAGTGTCATAATAGCTTGATATGTTCTTTTTCTGTTGTGGAAGAAGAAACGTACACTAAATTTTAGCATCAGTTATTTCCCTTCTTGAAAATATTCAAAGCTTTTGATAAAACTTTCTGAAAGAAATGAGAATAATTGGTGAGTGTTAAGTCCCACCATAAAAAATCGAAAAAACAATTCCTTGAAGTGTTAATGTCAGATAAATAGCAACACCTACTGCTAGTAGAGAGGGAATTCTAGTTCTAGATGGTGAGACTCTAGTTACACCTAATCCAAGATATAACAGAAAACCATAGAAAAAGATATTCAGAGGAATAGAGGAGAAAAGCTGGAACGTAAGTAATTGTCTTTCTGAATTGTATAGAGCTATATCTCTTGGATGAAAACCTATACCTTCTAAGTATTTCACACCAATGAAGATGTAACACATAATATAAATGTAAATTGCAATAGATGCAATGAACATGGCATTCTTGTATATTTTACCCCACTTCTTCTCTCCAAGAATTAAAGAATAGATTAGAGGGAAAATGAAAACCCATGAAAACCATGCAAATACACCTAACCACATTTGATCTCCAACATCACTCTCGCTGAAATTAGTGAAATCAAAATCCTTCGTATAACCTTCGATTAATGAACCTGGAAACAATGGTCTCGCTTTTAACTCGACAAAGAATGCTCCGGCGAACATCATAAAACTAACATAAACTATGAAAGAAGTGAGTATATTAATCAAGAAATAGTTAGGTAGTAATTCTGCATAGCTTGCTCTTGTAGGTCTTGTTATGTAATCTCGACTGAATCGGAAAGTATCTTTAACATTTGTAAATCTGAATAAGAGAAATACAGCTATTGCTGGGATCGCTATAACTGCAACAAGGAAGAGTATATTGAGAATCAAAGTTACAGGTGTAGATAAAGTTCCTATTAATCTATCCCAGATAAATGTTCTGATGTCAAAATCAATAAAACCTTTAATCGGAGGAGAACCGAAAATGAGTAAAGAATACCAGCTTATAACAAGTGCTACGAAAAATGTTCCAAGATAATCCCATATACGGAATTTCTTTTTCTGAGTGTCCAAATACCATAATTTCTGATATATGATCTCATTAGCATCAGTTACAAAGTCAGTCAGTACTAATCCATCGATTCTTACATCTCCATATTTTTCATAGAATCTTTTTGCTATCATATTAAGCAAATCTTCAGTGTCTTTGATGTCCATTCTTTTATCTACTGTAAGGACAAATAAGAGATCCCCTTTTTCTTCTTGAAAAACTATTCTTGATGTGACTAATTCAAATTCTGATATTCTTTCTCTTTGAGTTTCAGATGCCATTGAATAGATAGCACTCATCAATCCTCCTGTAAGAGCAACATCAACAGCTTCTTCGGTTTTTTCAAATTCTTGACTGTAGAATATTTGACCATAAGTTGTTAGAATTAGAAGGTTCTTTATCAAGGGAATATTCCTCGTATCTTATACACTTAATATAAGAACTATCATTGAAAAATATTGTGTATGTTTCTGTAGAATGAGAGAGGAAAAAGGTGTAGAACTTATGTACCCTCAAAATAAGCATCTTGGTAAGCAATTTGGTCTTCAGTCAATTCATCTATTTCATATCCCATAAGTCTTAACTTCAGTGTAGCGATTTTTTCATCTTGTTCAACAGTGATATCATAGACCTTATTTTCTAGTTCATTTCCTTCCTTTGCTAAGTAAATCAAACTAAGTAATTGATTAGCAAAAGACATATCCATTACTTCTGAAGGATGACCTTCAGCTGCTGACAAATTCACAAGTCTTCCTTTTGCAAGGAGATAAATCCTTCTACCATCCTCCATGAGATATTCTTCATTGTTCTTTCGCAACTCTCTTTTAGATTTGCTTACTTCCTCTAAATCAACAATATTAATTTCAGCGTCATAATGACCAGTATTGCATACAATAGCTCCGTCTTTCATGATTTTAAAATGACGCTTTACAAGGATATCTTTCATGCCAGTTGCAGTAATAAATAGGTCTCCTAATTTTGCAGCTGAATCCATTTTCATAACTCGAAAACCGTCCATAGCAGCTTTAAGCGCTTGAACTGGATTAACTTCTGTGATTATAACATCAGCTCCAAGTCCTGAAGCATTTTTAGCTAATCCTTTTCCACAATGACCATACCCAGCTATCACCACAGTTTTACCTGCTATGATTATATTTGTTGAACGAAGAATACCATCTAAAGTAGATTGGCCTGTTCCATAAACGTTATCAAAATCACTCTTTGTTTCCGCATCATTTACTGCAATAATAGGATATAGTAATTTTCCTGCTTTATCCATCGCTCTAAGTCTGTGAACACCAGTAGTAGTCTCTTCTGTACCACCAATGATTCCTTCAGCAAGTTCTTGATGTTTTGAATGAACGGTAAATA
The DNA here is from genome assembly GCA_964549075.1 of uncultured archaeon. Taxonomy (GTDB): domain Archaea; phylum Asgardarchaeota; class Heimdallarchaeia; order Heimdallarchaeales; family Heimdallarchaeaceae; genus UBA460. Next base: position 37,156 of record CAZJUB010000003.1, read on the forward strand.
TGAGATCAGCTCCATCATCTAGTGTTAATGTAGGTCTAAATTCCAGTACTTTGTCAATAGCCCAATAGAATTCTTCAGTATTCATACCATACCAAGCAAAAACAGGTATATTATTCTTAACTAAAGCTGCTGCAATATCGTCTTTAGTAGAAAGGGGATTACAACCAGACCACGATACTTCTGCTCCTGCTGCAACAAGAGTTTCCACCAAAACAGCAGTCTCTTTAGTTACATGTAAACATCCAGCAATTTTCTGACCTTTCAATGGCTTTTCTTTTGAAAATCTCTTTCTTAGTTCCATCATTACAGGCATTCGGGATTCTGCCCAATCTATATTTTTTCGACCTTGTTCAGCTAAATCGATATCTTTAATCTTATAATCCATGTTTTACAAATCATATTGAATTTTAAAAATATGTCGAGAATAGTTTTTTCAAAACACAACATTAATCAATTATTTCGTTTGGTATTAAAATATGTCTGATAAAGTGTTTCCTCTTATAATAGCTCATAGAGGTGCTTCCAAAGATGGATATCAAAATTCCATAGAAGCATTTCAGCTAGCTGTTGATCAAAAAGCAGATATGATAGAACTAGATATACATCTTACAAAAGATAACCATTTTGTTGTTCACCATGATAATGATTTGAATTATAAAGGTAATTCATATCCAATAAAATCTACAACTTTAGAAAAAATCCAATCTTTCAGATTACCAAACGATGAACCGATTCCCTTGTTCAAAGATGTGTTAGAGCGATTTCACAAATTAATTCGTTTTAATATTGAAATAAAGTGCAATATTCAACGAAATCAGTTTGATGACCTGCTCAAAGAAGTCGGTATTAATACGTTTGAAACTGTCGTAAGTTCTTTCTTGCATGAGGTACATATGGAATTAAAAGAAACAGATTTAGAATACCAATTAGCCTATCTTTATTTCTTTCCAACTTCTCATAATAAACGTGCTGCAAAGAATGAGTTTATAGCTGCCATGAACCCATTTGCAGGATTTATGAGAAAGAAAGTGGTTAAATTTTATCACAACTTAGGGAAGAAAGTTTATCCTTGGACAGTTGATGATGAAAAAACCATCAAACGTCTAGTATCATACAATGTTGATGGAATAATAACAAATAGACCAAAAGAAACTAGAAAATTCATAGAATCCATTATCTAGTTTCTTTAATAATATTTTATTAAAGAGAAAGTATATTCTTGCCATTCAGCAATTTCATTAACTTTTTTCAATAACTCTTCACTAAGATTTTCTTCTACATTAAAAATCATGCTCACAATTTCAGGATTATACCCATTTTCTATGATTTTCTTGTAGTCAGTAGGTTCTTCTATTATTTCTAATTGAAAAACATCATTGCTAGAGACCATCAGTTCAATAATTTCAGGTTTGGGATCCTCCTGGACTTTATTATATATACCAACGAATTCTGTTTTTCTTTCCAACTCTTTACTCACACGAAGAATAGCAACATTATATCCCCCTTCATCTGTAAATAGAGGTATTAACCAAAAGGATTGGCTAGGTAAAGTGATTTCAACACTTGAACAGTTATTTTTTGCGACTAAATCCTCAACTTCATTAATAATCCCTTCTGCAATTTGATTATTCTGGTCTTCGGAACGAATAACAATCTCATCTATTGAAAGTATGACTGTAGTAGTCTTTTTTCCAGTGTCTTCATCTTCCTCTACTTCTTTTTCAATTAACCAAATAATATATCCACAAATATGATTTCCATAGTTAATTAAGCTAAGTTTAGATTCTTTGTTTTCTAATGTCGCTTCTACAAACATTTCATTTGTCACTTGGTTTCCATAAAGTTCGTTAAGAAGAGTCTGCAGCTCTTGTGAACCAGTTGGGGATTTAAGTTCCTGAAACATTTCAATCAATGTAATAGTTAGAACTAAATAAAATTATGCTTTTTAACTATAGAATATTAGTAGTATTAAATATAATAAAAAAGAAGAGAAAAAGAGATTATGTTGCTGTTGGAGTAACTTCAGCTTGAGCATATATTGTTGAATCTCCAGCTGTGAAATAGATGTTGATACTATACTTTACTCCACTTGTAAATGAACCAACAAATTCAATTTGTCCAATCTCTCCATTACCTATTCCTGTACCTGTTGATGTTACTGGTGCAAGATACGCAATATCTGGAGATGTTGTAATCGTACCATTAAACGTAATATCTGCTGCTTGAGCTTGAACTGTTACGATAATTGTGAAGTTACCATCTAATTCTTCTTCAAAACTGCTTCCAGTTACGAGTGCGGTTGGAGCAGGATTTAACATTGGTATCACAACAAGAAATACTATTGCTGCTGCTGCTGTTACCAGTGCAATCAGTAAAACTGTTGCGATGACTGGAGATACTCCTCGTTTTTTCATTTTTTTGTTCACCCTTAAAACTATAAGTAATCAATTCAAGATTCCGAAAGATTACTTAAAAAAGTAGCGATAGTTTTTTCACATCACCTAATTGATAGTGAAAATACTGAAGGATTGAACATTAACAATCATTTATGATTTGATTCTTGAACTTAGAAAGTTCTCTACCTTTGTTAGATTATCGAAGTTCGAAACTCCATCTAAGTGGGTAAACCACATACCCTCCTACACCGTAATCAGCTGTAGTATGAAATCTTGATCAATCTTGCCAACAAGAAATTTTGGGATAATTTTTGAAAGGGAAATTGACGAAGAACTTATGTTAATAAGAATAGGCATAGCAGCTCAGTTACAAGGAGTGTCAGCGAGTACACTAAGAAGATGGGAGAAAGACGGAAAAATGCTCCCCTACGGAAGGACAAGGGGAGGACACAGAAGATATAAACTCTCCCAGAGTGTAGAACAAAAACAGGGATGGAAAATAACGAGAATCTTCACCGATATCGCTTCAGGGATGAATACTTTAACCCTCATCATTCAATGTACAATAATTTACTATAAAAACTCCTAATTTCTATTCTCAATGTTTTAAAATTCCAAAATTCAAAAAATGTAATCATTTATATGTGTTGGTGTTCTTATAATATTGAAGCAAATGGATACCCCTACTAATATAATTTTTAGGTCTTTAACTGCTATTTATGCAGGAACTATTAGTGGTGATTCTCTCTATCCTGCTCTTTATTTTACTGAAACACAAAAACCAAGTACATACTATGGATTCAGACTTCAGGAAGTTATTCCTACTAGATTAATCCTTAGAATTTATAGTGAAGGAAAGAAAACTATTGCTGATTTACTATGGCTAGTAGATAATGCAAAAGTTCTTTCAAATAATCATGCTCATCTTATAGAAAAATCTAAAGAAATCCTAGTTGAAGGTGAGTCTAAGGAATACATCTCTCAAATAAAAAACGATGCTACAATATCTGCTTGTTATGAAGATTTGCTTTTTCTCCCTAATTTCTTCGATTATGTAATCATCGGTACTCCTAATTGGGCACCAGATGAAATACTATCAAAAACAAAATTGAACATTAGAAACATTCCAACTAAGATTTATGCTTTTTCGAGAACTATCCTGAATACCAAAGAACTCGAAGATGAGCATTATCAAGATAAACTTATAAACAGTTATTTAGCAATGATTGATTTGGTTCATCGATTATTTGAGTTAATGTCTAAACAATCTCAAAAACTAAATGGTGATCTGGTTTTTTGTGTTAGATGTGGACAAGAACTCCCTTCTAGTTCTATTTATTGTCCTATCTGTGGTAGTAAACAAAATTAATCTTAAGTATGATATAGTATTTCTGCTCTTTCTATCAATTCTAGAGTGTCTGTTTGACCTGCTAAATCCCGAGCATTAGGTGAAAAATTGTTTGCTATAATGAAACCTCCACTCAAGTTTGAACGTTGGACTAATCTCTCTATGTGGATTATTTTATCAGTACCCACACTTCTCTTCCAATCAAGAACCCAGACACCTACTAGAAGTTCTTTTATGATAATAAGAAAATCAATTGCATGTTTTGAAGGACCTTGAATTAAAGATAAGTCATGAGAGATGGAGCCAAAGTTTTTGAGGTATTCTAGAGATAGTTCAATGAGAGGTTTGTTTCGGTCAAAGCTCATAAACCTCCAATAGACAATAGATATTAAAAACTTTGTATGAATTATTTTATTTTCTATTCTACTAACACTTCAAGATTTTTGTCGTTAACTTGCAATATCCATTTTCCAGCATGAGGGAAAGTGATATTGACCTCTTTTATGAATTTCTTTGTCACTTGAGCAGCCATCACATTTGGATCTCTCTTTACCCAGATTTTGACGGAAATATTGTTTTTAGGATTATTTATATCTACACTTTCTCTTTGTACCTCCCAAGCTGGATCTGACAACATTCCTTCTATAAATAATGTTATCTCTTCTCCCTTTATTGGTGTTGAAGCAATATTAAGCTGTGTTATATTCGCTAATTTCTGCAATTGTTTCATAGGTTATATTAGATATTATGGTTTTTAATCTTGCTGATTTTTTATGTACATTAAAAGAAAATATTTTTTAACACCCCATGTGAGAGACATTTAATGTCTGATGAAGAAGAAAGTGATACTTTTCAGAAAATTAAGAATTACCTGAAGAGACTTATTGCTGATATCGATACAAAAGAAGTGTTTTCTCTACTTATTTTTGCAATTATTATCTTCTTTGTTTTTAAGCTGATGTTTGGAGGAATCTTTGGAATCTCACTTGTTGTAATTGAAAATGGACCTTGTCCAGCTTCCTCTATGTGTCCAACTTATGATAAAGGAGATATGTTTGTTATTAGTAAATCTTCTCCTGAAAAAATCGAGATGGGAGATGTTATAGTTTACGAATCTGCTAGTTCGTACGATCCTGGTAGACTCATAATACATAGAGTCATCAATATCACAATTATAGATGCGTCTTCTGGTCCTGAATATTATTTTAGGGTGAGTGGAGATAATTATAATACTAATGATAATATAGATCATTATAATACATCTAATACACTTATCCCTTATGATGCTGTAAAAGGTAAAACTATAATGGTAATCAGAAAAATCGGTTATCTACGACTTTGGTTATCAGATAATCCTTTTATCCGTAATATCCTTCTTGTTTTGGTAATTGGTGTAGGTGCTTATCTGATTCTTGCTCCTGAAAAGAAAACAGAAGAAGAGAAAGAAGCAGAAGAAAAAGAAAAAGCAGCAAAGAAGGAGAAGAGAGAAGCTCAAAAAAATAAAGAATTCAAAGTGCGAGTGAAAGAATTCTCACTTAATTCTTGGAAAAATACAAAGAAGTGGTTTGTGGAGCTAATAACAGTCAAGAAAAAAAGAATATATCTAATTTCAATTACCTCTATAATACTTCTCATGGTTATCTTGATTCCTGTTATTGATCAGAGTATTAGGGTAGAAGGTGCGACTACCGGAATACATGGTATCTCTAGTTTACGGTTAGATGATCTTACTTACGCCTCTGAAGGTATTATATTCCTAGCTTATAATATCCATTATAGTGATGATGGTTCTTGGAATGAAGTTTTCAGATGCTTTTTAGTAGAAGGGATTCAAAATAATACGGTTATAGGTACGTTTAGGTGGAAAGCGTTATACCAACCTGAAGTAGACGGAATTTTAGGCGGATCAATGATCTTTGATATTAGCCAATTTAATGCGAGTATGAGTCTTACTCTAAAAATAACTTACAATATTATACACAGATTTGGTCCAGACCAAATTGGTCTAGTCTATCAAGATACTTTTACAGCTTTAGATTGGTAAAAAATAGTTGTTATGTGAGAAACCTCACATAATTTCTTTCATTTTTCCTGCTATCTCACCAGGAGTTCTAACTGTCGTTATACCAGCTTCACTCAGAATTCTCATTTTTTCTTTAGCAGTTCCAGATTTTCCATGAACAATGGCTCCAGCATGACCCATCTGTTTTCCTGGAGGAGCAGTTTGTCCTGCTATAAATCCAAAAACGTGTTTGCTTATATCAGTTTTAACCAAATCAGCAGCTTCTTGTTCTCCAGTACCACCAATCTCGCCAACTAAAACTATCGATTTTGTCTGTGGATCATCTTCAAACCATCTAAGACATTCATTAAAACCAATTCCTTTAATTGGATCTCCACCTAAACCTACACAAGTAGATTGACCAAAACCGTTAATGGATAAATTCTGAATGATTTCATAGGTTAGGGTACCACTCCGACTTACGATACCAACTTCTCCTTTATGACAGATTTCTCCAGGTATAATACCTATCTTTGATGCACCTGGCGTTATTAATCCTGGGCAATTGGGACCTACCATAAGAACATCATTTTCCAGTGCTCTCTGTCTGATTCTGGCTGTATCTTTAACAGGAACACCTTCTGTAATTACTGTCATGAGTTTGATTCCAGCATCAATTGCCTCTAAAGCTGCACCATAAGCAAATTTTGCTGGAATGAATATAACTGATGCAGTAGCTTGAGTAGCTTCAACAGCTTCTTTCACACTATCAAAGACTGGAACACCAAGATGTTCTTGACCTCCCTTACCTGGAGTGACGCCAGCAACAACTTTTGTTCCATAGTCAATCATTGATCTTGCATGAAAAGTCCCTTGTTTTCCAGTTATTCCTTGAACAATAACTTTTGTATTTTCATCTAATAGAATTGCCATCTCAGTTCCCTCCTTTAACCAACTCAACTATGCGTTTTGCAGCAGGTTCCATTTTATTATAGGCATTGATACCATTTTTTTCTAGTATTTGTATTCCTTCTTCATCGTTTGTTCCGACTAAACGTATAACCATAGGTACCTTAATCTCGAATTTTTTGGATGCATTAATGATACCATTAGCAACATCATCACATCTGGTAATTCCTGCGAAGAAATTAATGAAAATACCTTTTACATCATGTGTAGAGAGCATTTCCAATGATTTCTCTATCTTTGTTTCATCTGCACCACCACCTACATCCAAAAAGTTTGCTGGAGAACTTCCATAAAATTGTAGTAAATCACAAGTTGCCATAGAAAGTCCAGCACCTCCCGATATGATACCAATATCACCATCAAGTTGGACATAGCTTATACCCGCTTGCTCTGCTTCGTACTCTAAATCAGTGAGTCTATCTATTTGAGATTTTAGATTAGCAATGTCAGGATGTCTATAGTACGCATTAGCATCTATTACAACCTTAGAATCTGCTGCAATAATTTGATTGTCTTTTGTGAGAATCAGGGGATTGATTTCGATTAGAGTCAGGTCTTTGTTTTGGGCCATTTTAAACATATTAGTCATAATATTTGTAAACGAAGTTAAAGTGTGAGTTTCGAATCCCAGTTTCTTCCCTAAGTCAATAAACATATAAGGTAAAGGCTCAATATAAACAGAAAAATGCTGTCTGAAGATTTCATCTGGATACTTCTCAGCAACTTCCTCGATATCTACCCCACCTCTTGGACTAGCTAGAATAAGATATTGACCGGATTCATTATCTAACAGCACAGAAAGATAGAATTCGTTGGTAATCTCAACAGGTTGTTCGAGCATTACAAGCTCAACAGGTTTTCCTCTATGGTCTCTGCCCAGAATACTTTGTATATACTCTTCAGCTTCAGAAGCTGTGACTTTTTTAATAAGTCCAGCTTTTCCTCTTCCGCCTGAAAGAGCCTGAGCTTTCGCCATGAATACATCACTACCAAGTTCTTCAACAAAAGCTTGAATGCTTTCTTTTCCAGAATAAGCTTTGAATTTTGGAACTGGTATACCATTCTCTTTGAATAGTTGTTTGCCTTCAATTTCGTAAAGCATTGGCATGATGAGTCTTGTTTTCATGTAGGAATATAAATCTTACATTGTAACCTTATTTCGTAGCAAGTAAGCGTGTCATTCCTTGTGAGTCTACGCATACTCTACGGGGGTACATCACGTACCCTCCTACCCCATCAGCACTTCGTGGAGGAAGTGCATTTGGATCGCTTTTGATTAAGATATTATATGCAGCATTAACATCAGAATTGATTTGAAATCCTAACTTAGAGGTGTATATTCCTCTCAGGGATTATTTTCCTTTATATTTTGCCCGATGTTGAAGGAATTCATTATCTAAGAAACTGCTTTTAGAAGTATGCGACTCATTTGAAGACTAACTGGAATTGACGTGTTTTAAGGTCTTTGAAGTGAGCTTAGAATTTAGATAAAACTAAGTAATATTGGAAATAGAAAATAGAAGATTTAGAATGGAGTAAAAGAGAAATTACTTCTTAACCATTTCGACTCTTTTTGTTCTTGGATAAGAAAGAACCCATTTTTTACCACAATCAGGGCATGTCAATCTTAAATCGACTTTCTTAGAAGTTTTAGAAGCCATTTTGGTTTGAGTGACAGGACGCTTACTGAACCTACCTTGATTTCCATAACCTCTACGAGTACGTTTTTCTCGTCGAGCCATAGCACTCATACCACCTTTTCTTCGGGCAGATTTTTCTTGTTTAACTTTCATAGACTGGTGTTTCCCGCATTTAGGACAATATTTAAACATTTTTTCTGGTATTTTGACCATTTGTGTCACTCATCCTTTTCTTTGGTTAACGTTTTTATTTGTTTCCTTTTTTGAGAGTCAATTTAGATCTCTCTTAAAGCTTGTATATCTCGTAATCTTTGAAGAGGAATAACTTGATATGTTTTATTAGGTTGCTCTCTTCGAATGCTTAAGGGTAGAACTTTTGCTCTTAATTCTAACTCAGAGATAACTAAAGGAGATTTGTTTTCTATATCCTCCATAGCTAACAGAATTGGAGCCCCCATACTGAGCTGTAGTGCTCGAGCACCTACAATTCTAGCACGTTCAAAACGAGTTAGTCTATCAGGACCAACTTTAACTTGTTTGGAAACAATTTCCCTTTGTTCCTCGCCTTCAATTGTATCAGGAGCCACCATACATCACCAAAACACGCTAGATGTTACATCATCCAAGTTTTAATGCATCTTAAAAATATTTAGTTATTAGGGAGAAATATTGGTTAGTAAAACGATTTTAATTAATAGCTTGCTTAAATAAAAAAGATGCACTATATCGAAATTTTTTTAATGCTGATAAAAAGCAAAAAAAACAAGCTAATCGGAATATAGAGATAAGAAAAAGATTTTTCCCTTTGCATATCTGGAAAAACTTTAATAAGAAAATAACTCCAAATTAAACAGATAAGCAACCGAGAATAAGACTTATAAAATAACCTCTAAATGTAAAATAATAAAACGGAATGTCAGCATATGAGCATGTTCGGATCCTTTTCCTCATGGTTGAGAGCGAAGCTGAAGCGAGAGCAGAAAGCTAAAATATTGATACTTGGTCTCGATGCTGCCGGCAAGACCACTTTAACACGTTTTATGAGGTTTGGGAAGTTTGCTGAGAACCTTACTCCAACCATAGGACAAAATATTGAAAGCTTCGAGTTTGAAGGATGGACAATTACTGCTATTGATGTGGCTGGTCAGTCCCATTTTAGGTTCCTATGGGAGGCTCACTATCCCGGTTGTAGTGCTGTTATTTTTGTTATAGATGCTGCTGACATCGAAAGATTACCTGAAGCAAGGGATGTTCTCAAAACTCATGTTTTTAATAATCCTTACATGGAAAATGTTCCTACTTTGATTATGGCAAATAAACAAGATCTTCCTGGAGCCGTGGAAGCACCTTTGCTTATCCAAATGTTAGGATTACATTTAGATCTTAAAGATCGAACTTTTGCTGTTTTTGATACAAGTATTCTTCATGGTAAAGGTATCAAAGAAGCTTTTATCTGGCTAGTAAATGAATTGGATACTCATTTACCTTAATTAACTTGAATTAATCCTTATTATGAGATTATTTTTCTTTAAATGCAAAATTAGCTAAAAATCCACCGGAATTGCTAGTTGTAATTGGATCTAAATAGATCGTTGCCTTTTGTAGTTGAGCCTTGATTTCTTTGAATTGTTCTGGTACTTCTCTTGCACTTAACGAATCTCGTGCTTTTAATTTGCTTATCTCCTCAGCATGATTTATTGTTTTATAGTAAGCTTTCTGAGTGATACTTTTGACCACTGCTTCATTCTCTAAATAATCAATTGAGTGAGTAATATAGGCTACAGAAGCTCTCTTATGTAAACATCTGAAAAGATCTGCAACAATTTTCTGCTGTTTTTCAGCGTAATTTCTTAATACTCCATAACTTAAATTCGATGAAAAGACAGGTATAATTGCAGTTCTAGAATTCTGTGGTTCCATAAAAACAGCAGTATATTTTATCTCATGACGTTCTCTCAGAAAACTATTAAATGAAGCATGATGTACTCTAATTGCCTTTGATTTCGCTCTTTCCAAGTTTTTCCTAATAGCCTTAACCTGCATATCATTTTGAGCTAAAACAGTTATTGGAATTTTATTATCAGTTAATTCAGCAATGTAGCTGGCAACATCTCCCTTATCAGTGGACATTACTAAAATGCTATCGCGTCTTCCTAGAGGAAGTGATTTTACTCCTATAGCTTGAATAGGTGTAAGGATGTTGAAATATCCCCTGCGATATATTCTCATTTCAGTTAAAGGAGGAGCATAAGCTATGGATTCTTTTACTGATATTACTTCTCTTTGAGTTAAATTTGATAGTTCTGAGCTATTTACGTCTGCTATACCTTTTGCTATAAGATTGCTAGCTCCGTCTAGAATGCAAAGCTCATCACCAACATTAAAATCATCGTATTTTGTAACATTAGCTGTTTGAACATCCTTACCAAGAGCTATACCTGTAGAAGCTTCATGATCAACTTTGACAATAGGTAAATCTGAGCGTTTTGTATCTAAATCTCTTTTAATTACATCGACTTCAATAAAATCATCTAAAAGCTCATGTTTTTTAGCACTAAATCCATGCTCATAAAATATCTCTAAAAGGGAATCAAAATCTATTTTATTCGTATTTACCTGAACCCACAATGTTTTCATTGGTGTTCTAAGACTTTCTATTAATTTGAGCATGTAATCTAAACCAAACTCTTCTAGCCAATGTTCAAGAAGACTTCCAGAGTAACTGAATTTCTTCATTAATTCTTGAAACATTGTAGTAGAATCATCTGATTCGTTATTAGAGTTCATTGTGGTAAGAAATTTCAGCAATTTAGCTTTAAGAATATTATTACTAACGTGAAGAAATAATAAATCCTCAACAAAAAGTTGAAAAAAGAGTTGTTTTAATTCACTTCGAGAAAAGAATGGAATCAGATAAAATAGTAAGACAAGCTGAACTAGGTGATATCAATGATATTATTAAAATAAACAGACTTTGTCTTCCTGAAAATTACTCTTTTGATTTCTTCTACCGAATCTTAACTGAATTTGGTTTTGCTTGTGCAATAGGTTTGGAGGATGGGAAAATAACTGGTTATCTTTTATCCAGAGTTGAAAGACCTTTTGCAACCTTTATCGGTCTGAATTCAGCAAAAGGGCATGTAATCTCAATAGCAGTTCTGCCCGAATTTAGAAGAAAAGGTTTTGGAGAAGAAATAATGAAATATGGGATGCAAAAACTCATTGAAAACAACGTTGAGACAATCTATTTAGAAGTAAGAGTATCCAATATCGCAGCAATTGAAATGTACAAAAAACTCGGTTTCTATATTAAACGAGAGTTTAAACATTATTATAGAGATGGAGAATCAGCTTTCGTTATGGAATGGGGTAAAAAACAAGAAAATGAGGAAATAGAAGAATTAGAGGATAGTTACTCCTAGTTTGCTTCTTCATACTTCTTCGTAATAACGACATATTTATACTGAAAACTAAGTCGACAATTAGCAGTATGACCATCCATTACTTAGATGAACCATCTACTCCAGTTTCTATTCATTCTTTCTTAGCAGATGAGATTAGAGATTGGTTTACGTCTAAGTTTCCTGGAGGGTTCACACCACCTCAGTTGTATGCAATACCTTCAATTCATGAAAAACGGAATACACTTATATTTAGTTCAACAGGATCAGGAAAAACATTTGCTGCATTCTTAGCTTCAATTAATGAATTATTCAATGAAGCAAAAGAGGGAAAATTAAAGGACGAAATTTATGTTCTCTATATCTCACCTTTGAAAGCTTTGGGGAATGATATTAGAAAGAATCTTGAAGAACCATTACAAGGTATTCAAGAATTAGCAGCTTCTAATAATCTTGTTACACCAAAGATTCGTGTAGCTGTAAGAACAGGTGATACTACCCAAGCTGAAAGATCTAGTATGCTAAAACAACCTCCACATATTTTAATTACAACACCTGAAAGTTTAGGGTTGATAATCGCTTCACCGAAGTTTTCCTTAAGTCTGAAAAGTGTACGTTGGATTATAGTGGATGAAATTCATGAAGTGAGCTCAAACAAACGAGGAGTCTTTTTGTCACTATGTTTAGAATATTTACAACAAGAACTTACTGAAAATAATGTGACTCGAATAGGTCTTTCAGCAACTCAAGCTCCAATTGAGGAAATTGCGAGATTTCTTGTTGGTTTAGATGAGAATGGAAGAGAAAATGATTGCTATATTGCCAATCTACCTCCACAGAGAAAATTGGACCTTGAAGTGAAAAGTCCAGTTGAAGATCTTCTTCATACACCTTATATTATGATTCAAGAAGGAATTTACAATTTACTTGCTAATCTTATAATGGATCATGAAACCACTATTGTTTTCACCAATACTCGTAAAGGAGCAGAGAGTGTTTCATTCAAATTAAAGGAATATTTGGGGGATGAATATTCTTCTTCTATTGCTGTGCATCATTCCAGCCTTTCACGAGAAATAAGATTAGATGTGGAAGACAAACTGAAGAATAATGAATTATTAGCAGCTGTTACATCTACCTCATTAGAATTAGGAATTGATATTGGAAGTGTAGAACTAGTTGCTCAAATAGGATCACCGAAAACTGTTGCTAAATATCTTCAGAGGGTAGGAAGAAGCGGACACTCACTTGATAGAATTGCTAAAGGTCGTTTGATAACAACTGATAGAGATGATGCAATTGAATGTGCAGTTTTAACTAAAAGTGCTTACAGCAGAGAAATCGACAAAGTTCAGATTCCTCACAATTGTTTAGATGTTCTATCACAGTTCATTGTTGGAATCTCTTTGATGAAAAGATGGAAAATGGATGAAGCATATTCCTTGATAAAGAGATCATATAACTATAACACTTTAGATTTTGATGATTACCAGAAAGTTCTGGAATATCTCGGTGGTTACAATTTAGAAGTTGAAGAAAGAAAGATTTATCGAAAAATCTGGTATGATGACAAAGAAAAGGCATTTGGAAAAAAGAAAGGATCACGATTAACTTACTATACTAATATAGGTACTATTCCCGAGAATGCAGATTATAGAGTAGAATTAGAAACTTATAGAACTAGATTGGGGATGTTATCAGAGAGTTTTGTTGAAAGACTTACGCCTGGAGATGTTTTTGTTTTAGGTAGCCATACTTACCAATTTAAAAGAACAGTTGGATCTAGAGTGGTTGTATCTGAAGCATTTGGTAAACGTCCTACTATACCCAATTGGGTAGGAGAAGAATTACCTAGATCTTTTGAATTATCGCAACAAATTGGAAGATTTATTGAAGCTGTAGCGCAAAAGATACAAAAAGAAGATGAAGAAGCTGTCGTAGAATGGATACAAAGATCATTTCAAGTTGACAGTATTATTGCACAAACCATTGTAGAATATGTGAACCAACAGATTCAATATTTACACGTAACACCCAGTGATAAAAAATTGTTAGTTGAATCATTTATTGATCCACAAGGAAGAATGATTCTTGTTTTCCACGGGTATTATGGTAGAAGAGTGAACGATACTCTGTCTAGAGCTTTTGCGTACGCTATTGGTTCTAATTTAGATGCAGATGTGGGATCAGCAGTTAATGATAATGGCTTTGTTTTAATGCTACCTGTAGACAAAATTTTCGATACTTCAATAATCCCTGAATTAATCAAAGTGGATAATTTAGAGAATATTCTAAAGAGTGCAATAATTAATACTGAACTTTTCTTGACAAGATTTAGACATGTTGCAAATAGATCTTTGATGATACTAAGAAGAAGTAATAACAGGAGTGTTCCTGTATCTCGACAAACCATGTACGCAAGAAGGATTTTCTCTACTATGAGAAATATGGATGATTTTTGTGTTATTAAGGAAACTTATCGGGAGATACTTCGAGATTATATGGATTTAACTAATAGCTTGATAGTTCTTGAAAAATTGCAGAAAAAGGAGTTCGAATATGTTATTACTCCTCTTACTGATATACCAAGTCCCTTTGCACATGGGATTGTATTGTTAGGTGTTTCTGATATAGTTCAAATATCTGATAGAAGCGCACTTCTGAGGGAATTACATCAACAGGTTCTTGCTAAGGTTTTTGGTAAAGAAGGAACAAAAGAAATTTTGTTTGATGAAGAACTTGTTAGACGTATATTTAACAATCGTAGCTATAAAAACAAAGAACTACCAATCTCGTCGTTAAAGCATTTGCGTGATGCAATGAGAGCTCTAGCACCGATTAAAACTATTGAAAGTATTCAACCTAGTATCTATCACTTGAGTATAAGTGATCCAAAACAGATACAAAGTTGGTCTTTAGCTTTACACAATTCTGGAGAATTTGTAGAGATTTATGTTGCAAAAGGAGATAGACGTTCAATTCCTCTAAAGGATTTTCAGTTATATTGGAATCTATATGTTACGACAATAGAAGAGAATGAGTTAGAGAAGAGGATTTTAGCAACATTAAAAGAGAAATCACCAATCTCTCTTAATCAGTTATCAGAAGAACTAGACATACCTATAAGCACATTGCAACCTCATATAGAAAGACTTGAGAGAGCAATACTAGTACTCAGAACAGATTATGAACTGTATGGGGGAAGAGTCAGAAATAAATATGCTCTGTCAGAGAATATAGTACCTAAACAGCTGTTTAATGAGGCTAAAAAGCTTGATCCAGAAGAATGCTTGAAAAAAATTCTTCTTCATTATTTGAAAGTACATGGACCTTCAACCTTGTATCAGATTATTGAATATCTTAGAATTGAAGAAGAAAAAGTTAATCGCGCTCTTTCAGAATTACAAAATCAAAACCGTATTCTAAAAGGAAGGATTGTCGAATCTGCCTTAGAAGATCAATATATTAGGTTAGAAGACAGAGAACTTCTCAGAAACTTAAGTAATAGAAAACCTGATTCAATAATTCTTACTCATACAGAACTTAATTTTATCCACTATTTGTTCGCTGTGAATGCTTTTCTTAAAGAACAACTTTTTGGTAAAGAAAATATCCTAAACATACTCAATAATTTTGGAACGATAGAAAACTTAAGTTCTCTATCTATTCGTATTCAAGATTATGAGATAGAGTGGATAAGAGAACTAGTAGAGAAAAATGAGATAGTACAAGGAAGATTTAGTCATCGTAGACCAGCTTATGTAAGTAGAGAGCTTTTCCCCTATTTCTATGTAGCATACAGAGAACCCTTCAATCTAACTAAAGTTGAAGAGAAAATTATCTCAGTCATAAGAAAATATGGTCCTTTAACAAAGAGAGAGATAAAAGAGTTAACCGATTTAGATGGTGATATAGTTCAAGAAAGTTTGATGATTCTTGATAAAACTCTCTATTTGGTTAGAAAGTCAGTAACAGTTGAAACCTTCCTTCCTCGGCAATTTATCCCAAATGTTTATGACATTTCAGAGCGTTATGTAACAGTTGATAAACTTCCATCAATAGATAAAAGTCAAGAATTCATAATGTTAAAAACAATTCAATCTTCAGGACCTGTTTCCTTAATTGAATTAACTCATCTGTTAGGATTCAAATATAGTGATACTGAGAAAATAATTAAGAATTTACTCCAAGATAAAAAAATCATAGAGAAAAAGCTTACAGAGCGAGAAACAAACTATTATATGATTAAAGAGAGATTCGAAGAAATTTCTAAAATAAAAACAGATATGATAAATATAGCTTCAAGTGACGATGAAGAAATTATTATTCTCCCTCGTGATGATCCATTCACAAAATTGGGTATGAGATTACAACTTCGAGATATTTATGGAGAAGGACAAATAGATCCAATCTTGTTAGATGGAGAAATGGTTGGTTCTATCGAGTATAAAATACACGGAGGACAATATCTTCAAATTTATGATTTGAAACTAGATGACTCTATACTTTACAATTCTTCCTTACTGCAAAAATTAGCAGCTGAACTAGTAAATTATACAAGAAAAATACATCGAGTTCTTAGTCTTCAGATTGAGGATATTAATAGTAAATCGATATTATCAAAAAGTAACAGCTTTATACGAGAAACACTAGTTAAAACAGGTTTTAAACTCGTAAAAGATATATTAATAGGTGGAGATACAGTTACAAAGGTTTTCTCCAGACGTTTTATTGATAGAAATGTAATGGAGAACCTTTGGTTAAAGAAGCAAACACCAGCTTTAAATTCCGAGAATTTACTACAGATGATTAACCATTTCGGATTTGTAGATATTAAAGAAATACTATCTAGATATCCTGAAAACATGATTTCTGTAATAATCTATCTTCTCAATCAACTTCTCAAGAACAGAGATATAATATGTCAAAGCAACGTTTTTTATTCAATACAATTTGCTCGTTATAGAAAAAGTGGATTAAGAACTCGAAGAAAGATGAAAGATGATGCAACACAATTGTATAACAAGATTAAGAAAGGTATAGCTAATAATCAAAGTTTGTTAGATAATTGGAAAGGAACAACTGTATCATTTAAAGCAGCACTCAGAATACTTGAAGAAAATATGTTAATTGGTACAGAATCAATTAATAATCTTCTAGAACCTCAAGAATATTGGGACTTAGGTTCTTTTATTCCAGAAATTGATAAGGAAATTTCAGTCATAAGAAAAGAGTATGTTTATGATGTCATAGGAAGCTTAGGTGTTGCAACAGAAGAGCAGATTTCAGAAAGAGCTTCAATTCCTGGAATACTTACAAAAATAAGAATAAAAGAAGTGCTAGCTTCACTAATAAATGAGGAAAGAATACTTGGAGGAAGATTTGTTGAGAATGATACAAGATTCTTTTATACCACTCAAGAAAATTATGATAATTTATTAATATTGGAGAAAAAAGCAGAAAGTAAAGTTGAATATTCTAAGAAAGAGGAAAGGGAAAGATATTATTTACTTAATCCAAAAGATCTCGCGAATATTGTTCTTAAAGCGAATCTATATGAACAGTTTGGAATATCAGATGAAAATTACGTTATTATTCTTGATCAAAAAGTAGCTGCACAATGTAATATTGAAAGTATAAATCAAAAACGAATGACAGTGAAAAATATCCTTTTAGCTCCTTGGATACATGCAGAGAGCTCGTTAAATTATGTGATCAATGCGATAGAAACAATTCCTAACTTTGAGAACAGTGAAATCAATTCTATAGTTGTGCAAAGGATAAATGGAATACCTTCACACACTTTGGTGATATAAAATGGCTATTACACAATATTCTCTTTCATTGGATAAACTTGCTAGATACTTGGTGGAAAAACAAAATATAGATGGAGAGTATAAAGGAGTTAATTATAGCCACGCAATATCGATAATTAACAATGTGATAATGTTCCAAGATATAGAATCACTTTTTGTTAGAATGAGAACTTATTCTTCTGGACTAGTAGATTCTCTTATAAAAAATAAACATCTTGTACATGCTCCATTCAAAGAAGGAAAGCTAGCTTATGTTGGGAGAGATAATCTTTATCTCTATAGTACAATTTATACAAAGGATAATATCCAATATAAAAATCCTCTAACAAGAACAGTCCTTGAATATTTAGAAGAAGAAGGTTCATCTACTCGCCAAAAAATAATGGAAAAATTTGAAATCTCAAAGGAAGATGTTATGGATATCCTTACAGAACTTCGCGCTAATTTCCAGATTTACATGTTCTATGATGGTACTTACTGGACAATATTTTCAAGCAAATTGGTTCTCGAAGATACAAAAATCAGTAAAGCCTCAGCTATTTCTGAACTGATTTATGCTGTAATTAAAAATTTTGGCCCTATAACTGTCCCCCAAATAATCAAAATACTCAAAATGAGTGGAGGAAGGGTAAGCACAAGCATCATTGAACTTTATGAAAATAAAAAAATAGTTAGAGGTAATTTTATAGAAAATTCGAGTTATGAAGCTTTTCTAGCTTCAGATGAGCTTGAATATTTATCTGCCTTTCTTGAGAATTATAAACAGAAAATATCAAAAGAGATAGTTATCCTACCGAATTCTGATCCTCTTGCCGAATATTGGTCTTCTGCAGATTTTTTGAATTTAGATGAAGTTCTTGAAGAACTAACACTAATAGATGGCAAACCTATTTGTTCTTTTGAATATAAAATTGATGGGGATAACTTACACATAACTAATCTTGTTAAGACTTCAGAATTTACCGTTCTCGAAATAGAAATTAAAAACAAAATCCAAGAATATGCTGAAAATAAAGGTAAAATACTAATTTTTCCTGAACTTCAATCTGAAGTTATAGAAAATCAATCTAAAATTCTGGCTGATATCCTTTCTAAAAGAGGTTATCAAAATCGTACATCTGGTCTAGTTTCATTTCTAGCTGCTAAACCTATAACTCAAGAAGAAAGCCAATTGTTTTTCCTGAGAGATGTTTTTCCGCTTCTTCTAGATTTACAATTTTTAAGTCCCAAATATGGTTTTGGTAGTAAAAAAGGTGTATTAAATGGTCTATCATCATTGGGAATACCTCTACCTACTGATTCTTTGTTAGTTCGAATCTCTTCAAAGGAAGTCTCTATGTTAGATGATTTAATTGTCGATAAACAACTGATAACAGGAAAATATGGTGCATTTTATAGAGGAACTATCTCTTCTCAAGATTATCCTTATTTCTCTAAGTTAAGTCCTTCCCGCCAGTATGGTGTTTTAGAGGAAAATGTTCTTCATCTTATAAACCAAAAAGAACGCATTAATTTCTCACAACTCAAATCTTCATTAAATTACTCGAACAAGGTTTTATTATCAGCACTTCAGAGACTAGAACTAGCTAACAAAATTATTCAAACTAAATCTATATCGAAACAAATCGTCTGGGAATTAACCTCAAAATTTCTAGCAAACCATCCTGTAAAAACAATACAAACACAAAGAGAGGCTTGGTTAGAAGTGCTTTACCGAATATTTTCTACCAATTTACCTTTAAGTATACGACAGTTGGCTAATCTTACAGGATTATCTAATACACAGTTGGAAGTTTATCTCAAAGAACTAATAGCCTCTAAAGGTGTTAGATCTGGAAGATTTTTTGAAGATGAAAATGAAGTCCAATTTACTATAGGAGAGATAGAGAATAAAATAATAGGATATATCTATAAAAAAGAAGAAGATTCAGATAGTGGAGAAGTTATAGTAACCTATTTACCAAAGAATGAACCACTCCTAATTCTTTACAGAAACTATCTTTTAAAACGATTTAGACTTAAATCACTTTTCTCACGTTCTAGCCCAACAGAATACGGTGAAATAATTTTAATGAATGGGGAACCGATAGCAGCTCTACACCTTAAGAAAGCTGATAAGATAGAATATATCAACAATATAGAAATCCTCCCTGAATTTACAGATTCTCATACTCTTATGCTTATTTTTAGTTCAATCCAAGAATATTTGTTGAAGACAAAGGATGAGAAAGATAGAGTGATGAGAATCAAACAAATAAATGGTATAACTTTAAACACAGAAAGCGGTAAAAAATATATTGAACTTCTCAATAATATGCAGATTAAATATCAAATTCTGTAATAATAAGGAGATATCTTTTTTACTTTAGATGACAATGTAATTTCATGAGACGTACAGCTTTCAATGCTGGAAGGTTTTATGAAGGCAGAGATGGACATCTTATAGATTCAATAGAAAAATGCTTTAAAAGCAATTTAGGACCTGAAAATTTACCAAAAGGTACAATTCATTCTGATCTCTCAACACCATTTTTTCTAGTACCTCATGCTGGATATATGTATAGTGGACCAGTAGCTGCTAGTAGTTATTTAGAAATGAGTAAGTACAAACCACCTAAAACTGTTGTGATTTTTGGTCCAAATCACACGGGTGATGGAGCTGACATCAGTGTTCCAGATAAAGCTACAGAATGGGAAACACCTCTTGGAACTGTGAAAGTTAATGAGGAATTTATAGATAAATTAATGTCTTTAGACAGTCAAGTTCGTAAAAGTGATCCCGCTCATATACGGGAGCACTCTATTGAAGTACAAATACCTTTTCTTCAATATATTTTGAAAGAACCTTTTCAGATTGTTCCTATTACTATGATGAACCAAAGTTATGATTCAAGCATGCTACTTGGAGAAACTGTGGCTAAACTCATCAAAAATGAAAATATCGTAGTTATTGCTAGTAGTGATCTTACGCATTTTGAAAGTCATGAAGCTGCAAAACAAAAAGATAGTCAAGTTCTTGAAGCTATCGAGAAAATGGACATAAAAACAATGTACGATGTTAAATATAAGCTACATGTTACCATGTGTGGATATGGCCCCATTGCTGCAACTATCGAAGCAGCAATGCAAACTGGTCGTACAAACAGTAAAATATTGAATTATGCAACATCTGGCGATGTTTCAGGAGACAAAAGTCAAGTGGTAGGCTATGCTTCTGCAATGTTTTATAAGTAAAAATTCGATTGTCCACATAGAAATCAATATTAGCATAATCATATAATAATAATCAAAAGTGAGTTCAGTGTCTACGAAAAACTATCTTACCAACAAAATTGTTCTAATAGGAGATGCACGAGTTGGAAAGACTTCTCTAGTTAGAAGATTTGTTACAAATATGTTCGATCCTTCCTACAAGATTACTTTAGGTACAACAATAATGAAGAAAGAGTTAGAATATCTGACAAATAACGTAATACTTGCCATATGGGATATAGGAGGGCAAGAAGTTTTTAGACAGATCAGAAGTAAATACTTCTTCGGAAGTAAAGGAGCGTTAGCTGTTTGTGATGCTTCTAACAAAGAAACCTATGATAATTTATCATCATGGGTAGAATCGTTCAGAAACGAAGTAGGAGATATGCCTATAATTTTTATAGCGAATAAATGTGATTTGAAAGATCAACAAGTAACAGAAGAAGATATGAGAAAACTGGTAAAAACCTATACAAAAACTGAATTCTTGTTCACATCTGCTAAAGATGGAACCAACGCAGAAAAAGCATTTGCAGACCTAACAAGACTGATGATAGAAGACGCTGATATAATTTAATTCATAATTTAAGTTAGTCATCTGAATAATCTCTTTTATTCATTTTTCTTTTGTTCAATTTGTTTTCGTAAGAGATACAAGGAAAGAGTTATTTCTCCTAAACAACCTATCTCATTCAATTTATCAAAATAAACTGCTCTTCCTTTCTCTAACTCTTGTTTGGTGAGTCCTGGTTCTGAACCTCCAAAAATTAAAAGAATATTCTTACCAACTGCATAAGACTTAGTTATCTCTTTTTCATTGAAGACTTCTTTAGAGTAAGGTCTCTTAATAAAAAGATAGATTTCTTCAGGATTAACCAATTCAATAGCGTCATCAATCCCTTGAAGATAAAGAAGATTTGCGTTTTGTGAGTGAGCTAATTTCTGAGCTATTGGAACACCTGTAGTTGCTGCAGTTCCCGTAGCTTTAGATAGAATAATATCTCTTGCACCTAGATTCAAAGCTATTCTAACAAACTCTCTACAATGGTTAATGCTACTGAAATTATGTAATTGGACAATGATTTTTCCTGAATTCATTAAGTTACTTTAAAATGAGCTATTCAAAAATATAACTGTCAAAACTTGAACCAAGTAAAAATATTTTTAAAACACACTAACAACAAGAAAGTAAGTTAAGCCCCGATAGTTTAGCCGCAGAATTGCGGATTGTGGCTCCGTAGACGCAGGTTCAAATCTTGCTCGGGGCACCACATTTTCTATCTTTAAAGTTTCATTATTGAGTTAAAATTTATATCCAAGGTACTTTAAAATATTAAACAAGAGAACATTTGAGTGAGAGATTATGGCAATTCTTTATAATTTATGGCCTTATTATTTAGCTAGTTATATTATAGCTTATAGTACACAAGTGTGGGCAAATCACAAACGTGGTGAACCTTTTGATGATCCTGAGTTTTTGTTTGCTGATAAGAAAATTGTTGTTATTGCTTTAATATGGCTTTTTGGAGGATTAGCTATTACTTTTTTCGTTCCAGTTAGTTATGGATTGTTATATTATATCGGTTTACCTATCTTCATTGTAGGTTTGTCGCTTGGGGAGATTGCTTTATTTTCTTTTGCAAAGAATAAAGGTTTAACCACTTCAAGAATTCACCACTTTTCGAGGAATCCAATCTACGTAGGAACAACAATTATGTACTTAGGTTTAGTTTTAATGGGTTGGTCTGTTCCTGTTTCTGTTGGAAGTATCCTTTTTCTGATTTACTTCATATTGACGATTCCCTATTTTCATTGGACTGTCCTTCTTGAAGAAGCTTTTCTGACTAAGAAATATGGTGATACCTATATACAATATCTAGAATCCACACCAAGATACATAGGAATACCTAAAAAAATGGACAATAAAGATAATTAGCAAAGTTTAAAGCAGAGTGTCATTCCCTTTAAGTTACTGACGTGATAAAATGCCTTGGGTAGAAGAAGTAATTTTAGGAGGAACTTTTGACCATTTACACCCAGGACATAAAGCATTACTTGAAGCAGCTAAAAGTTTTGGCTCTTATGTTAGAATTGGATTAACTACGGATGAATTTGCAAAGAGTCTTAGAAGAAGTGATCCCCACCTTGATTTAATGCAGCCATATGATGTCAGGAAAAATGATTTAGAGAAATATTTGAAGTCAAGAAATCTTAAAAAATTTGAAATCATTAAGATAGAAGATAGATATGGTTTCGCTTTAACTGCTAAGGATGCAGAAGGTATTGTTGTAACTGAAGAAACTTATCCAACTGCTGTAGATATAAATAAGCTTCGAACTCTCAGTAATTTAGATCAACTTCTGATTTTGGTTATTCCCTTTGTATACGATGAATCAGGAATAATCATAAGCTCGCGTAGAATTAGACAACAACTCGCGGAATAAACAAAATATTAAAGCAAAATTGAATTCAATCTCTTGCTTCAATGCTACTTAAGATTTGTTCTCCCATTGCAAGAAATGCATCTGCAACATTATCCCCAGTTTTAGCTGATGTTTCAATGAACCCGATACATCCAGATTCTTCTGCAAATTTCTTTCCTTCTTCAGTTGAAACATCTCGAAGATCTCCTAAATCATTTTTATTTCCTACAAGCATTAACATTATACGAGGACTTTCTGTTTGAGCTTCTTTAATCCATGTTTGAAGATTTTCAAATGATTGTCTTCTTGTGATATCATAGGTAACTAGTGCTCCCAGACTACCCTTGAAAAAGATTTGACGCATTGAAGCAAAACGGTCTTGACCAGCAATATCCCATAATTGCAAACATACTCTTGTGTCCTTTATCGTTTCAAAGCGCGAATACGGCTCCATACCAATAGTCATCAAATAACCTGCTTGGAATTTGTTGTGAATAAATCTTTGGACTAAACTAGTTTTACCAACAGCCCCATCTCCAAGCAATAAAATTTTGAAAGTATACTTGTAGCTAGTCATATTGCTTTCTAACAAACCACATAATTTTATTGCTTATAATTATTTTGATGTTTCCCGTCACATAAGAAGGTCAGATTTTGTTTAGAAAGTTGCTTTTGTCTTATATTTACAAGCTTTTGAATTATTTTTCTCAGCAAACATGTGAAAATGAGCATTTTGTGCATAATAACGAAACCTTTTAACATTGTTGAATTTTTTTCTTTTTAGTTCAAATGATTGATCCAAATAATCTAGATTTTAAGAAATTAGGATTTCACGCAGGCTTAGAAGTTCATCATCAACTACGCTCAAATAGAAAATTATTTTGTAATTGTCCTCTAATATTGGAGGAAGATCCTGAAAATATGGACTATAGTTTTTATAGATATTTTCGACCAGTATTAGGAGAAATGGGTGATTTTGATCCAGGGATGCTCGTTGAATTTGAAAAAGGTTACAAAGTTATCTATCTTGCTAATGAACGAAATACTTGCACCTACGAGATGGATGAAACACCTCCATTCTTTCCAGATATGGAAGCAATTGAAAAAGGAATATCTCTTTCAGCTTATTTCCATTGTTCCGCTTATGCAGAGGAAGTAGTTGTAAATAGAAAACAATATCTAGATGGGTCAATTACAACTGGTTTCCAACGCACATTTATTTCTGCTCGCGATGGATGGGTTCCAGTTAAAGGTAAGAAAGTTCGAATTACTAATGTTCTTATTGAGGAAGATGCTGCAAGAAGGGTAAACTGGGATAATACTGCTAATAGAACTGTCTATTTTAATTTAGACAGATTAGGTATGCCATTAACTGAGGTAATTACTGAATATACTGATGTAGATACACCAGAAGAATTGATCGAAACAGCCATGCAAATTGGGCGAGTACTTAGAATAAGTAAAATTGGACGACGAGGATTAGGTAGTGCAAGACAAGATGTAAACATCAGCATTTCAGGTGGAGATAGAGCCGAAATCAAAGGTGTTCAAAATTTAGATCACTTTGATATTATGTGCCGACATGAAGTTGTACGTCAACATGCTCTTATTGAGATAAAGAATGAAATGTTAGAGAGAGGAATTCAAAAAGAGGATTTTGAGCATACATATGTTGATATCAGTCATTTATTTGAGGACGATATGAAATATTTTGCTACAGTTTTTCCTAAAATGAAAGATCTTTTTGGGAGAGAAGTTCAGCCTAACAAAGATTTTGGTGAAGAAATTTTCGAGAAAAGTATGCTTATAACAGGGATTTTAAGAGAGCATCATTTTCATAGTGATGAACTAGTAGACAATGCAGTTAGAAAACGATCTGCTCATCCTTGTACTCTACCGATTAATAACGCTGTTCTGGAAAAAATAAAATCTATTGTTAAATTAAGTCCTGAAGATAGTTTAATTGTTGTAGCAGGTTCAGAGAGAAATGCTATGCACGCAATGAAGAAAATTGTGGAAAGAGTAAAGTTGGCTTTAAAAGGCGTTCCTCAAGAAACAAGACGTTATATGTATAATGGAAATACAGAATTTCTTAGAGTTATTCATGGAAAAGATAGAATTTATCCAGATACTGATACACCTCCTGTTGTTATTTCTTTAGAGAGAGTTCACGAAATAGCTAAGAAGATTGGTAAGCGTCCATGGGAAGTATTTGCTGATTTGAATGAAAGATTCCAATTTGATCAGCAACATGTAGATTTGCTAATCAGAGATGAAAAACTAAATATGTTCTATGAAATTGTAGATAAGGTTAGCTTAGATGCAAATTTGACATATAAACTGTTAATTGATTTGCCAAGAGAGCTACGAAGGAAAGAGATAGAGATTAATAGTGAAATAATAATTAAATTGGTTAAATTATTGGCTGATAACATTATTATTCCTGAACAATTAGAATTAGCATTACCTTTTGTTATTGAAAAACCTGATATTACTGATGAAGAAATTAAGAGTAAACTTAATTTTAAGATTCTTAGTTCTGAAGAATTAGATAAAATTATAGCCAACCAACTAGAACTTTGTGGCAAAGATAAAATAATTTCTGCTGAAAATAGAAGACGGTTAATTCCAAAAATTGTTTTTCAAATTTTAAAGAAATGTAATTTTTCTGTTCCAGGTGAAAGAATAGTGGAAAAAATAAATCTAATGTTAAAGGAGGTAGACTGATGACTGATAACAATACCAGCACAGAACCAGAGGGATATAGAGGTATTCTTCGAGAAAGACTCATAAGAGATAAAATCCGAACTTGGAGTAGAGTTGAAGTCAAGAAAGGGGATGCTCATTATGAAGGCTTACTCCTTCCACGTAGCCAACATACTAACGATTACTATATAACTATCAAAGTTGATACTGGTTATAATTTGGGTATATTGGTTGATGATCAGACAACTGTCAAGGAAATTGGTTATCAAAAAGGTCATTATGAACTCCCACATGTAGACGTACAATTCAAAAAAGAATTTCCCGATGTGACTCTTTTAGGTACTGGTGGTACTGTAGCTTCAAGACTTGATTATAGAACTGGTGCTGTACTCCCCGCTTTTACACCTGATGAATTATTTTCTGCTGTTCCTGAGTTGACTTCAACTGTTAATCTTACACCTAAAACTCTGTATCAAATACTTAGTGAAAATTTTAGACCCGAATATTGGGTAAAAACCGCGGAAGCAATAGCCAAAGAAATTGAATCTGGAACCGATGGAGTAGTAATAGGACATGGAACTGATACTATGTGTGTTACTGGATGTGCTTTATCTTATTTCCTCAGAAATCTCTCTATTCCCGTTGTTTTGGTTGGAAGTCAAAGAAGTTCTGACCGTCCTTCATCTGATGGGCCTAGAAATATTTTATATGCCTCAGAACTTGCAGGATACGAGAATTTTGCTGAAGTTACCATATGTATGCATGGAACACCAAGTGATAGTTACAATCTTATTCATAGGTCTACCCGTTGTAGAAAAATGCATTCTGCTAGAAGAGATACATTTAGAACGATAAGTGATACTCCTTTAGGTAAAATTGATGATAGTGGAGTTACATGGCTGAAAAAAGATATCAAACCACGCTCTTCAGCTGAAGATTTCTATCTAGACGCAAAGATAGACGAACGAGTTGGAATGTTATACTTTTACCCAGGAATGAATCCTGATTTGCTGGAATCCATGGTGGATCTGGGATATCATGGAGTTGTTATCATTGGTACAGGATTAGGACATGTAGCTACTGATATCTATCCTGCTTTAGAGAGATGTCAAGAAGAAAAAATCCCTGTTATTATGGTGGTTGAACCTTTATATGGCTTTGTTCAACTTCGAGTATATGAAACAGGTAGAGATATGCTTGCAAGAGGTGTAATCGAAGGAGAAAACATGTTACCTTCTGCTGCTTATACCAAATTAATTTGGACCTTAGGCCATACTAGAAATCTCGAAGAAGTTAGGAAGATTATGCTTACTAATATAGCCGGAGAAATCACAAAGAGAGAAAGTCCAAGAGGTTTTATGTTACATCAAGGGACTGAACCAGGGATAGATTATATGCTCAAAAACCTTTAGTTTTTTAAAATTGTGAATTCCAAAACTTTTTTGATATCTAACTTATCTTTTACTTAATGCTCATTAGCAACTACGATATCCGTTTATTCTATAAATGTCAAATGCATTTTTATTTAAACAAATATGGACCTGAGCAGGAGAGAGATGTTCATCCAATTCTTGGAAAACGTAAGCACAGATCTATTAAACTTCCTAGCACAGAGGAGATAAACGCAAATTCAATAAAAACCATTCAAAAAATGAAGGAGGGAAAAACTGCTATAAATCAAGCATGGTTATATTCTGATCCTTACTTTACAAAAATTGATCGAATAATGAAAGTAGACAAACCAAGTGTTTTTGGCTCGTATTCATATATCCCAGTTTTTCTTCGCAATGTTAAACATGTTAGAAAGCCTTTGGTTATGGAAGGGATCCTCAATTCTTTAATTATTTCAAGAATACAAGAAACCAGAGTCAACCAATTTCTGATTCAAAGAAAAGAGGATTCTCTTAACATCGATGTAGAAGAGTATGAAGATGAACTGTTAGTTGATATAGAAAAAATCGAACAGATTCTTAAAGGGAAGATTAAGATTTCTCCTAATTATACACGAAATTGTAGAGTTTGTGAATGGAGAAAATATTGTAAGAAACTAGCTGAAGAGAAACTCGATTTAACTTTAATAAGTGGAATTGGTAAGCGAATTAAGAAACAATTAGAAGAACAGAATATTACAGATGTGCCAAGTTTAGCTCAAGCCTCTGGAGATTCCTTGCTTTTAGAAAATGTTACCCCTGAGCAAAAAGAATATTTTCTATTACAAGCACAATCTCTGATTGAAGAAAAGGAAAGAATAAGAGGAAAGTATGCTTTTCCTAAAAAGAAAATTGAGCTTTTTGTTGATTTGGAAGGTTCATCACACCATGATTTTGTTTGGATTATTGGTTGTCTAGTAAGAGAAGGGGGAAAGCACTATTACAAACATTTTCTTGCTGAAACACCTAAAAAAGAAAAAGAAATTTTATCTTCATTTCTTAATTATATTGAGAGCTTGGGAAATGACTATGTTTTATATCATTGGTCTCTTGCTGAACCTCAATACTTTACAAATCTAGCTAAAAAATATAATGTGAACTTAGCTCGTATAAACAGACTTTTGGAAAATTCAATTGATCTTTTTCCTATTTTTAAGGATAAAATTATACTTCCCATTTATACTTATACTTTGAAAGAAGTTGCGAAATGGTTGGGGTTTGAGTGGTTTGAACCAATGGTTGATGGTGCAACGAGTATTGTTCTTTTTGATAACTGGTATCTACATCGTGACAGAAAATCTCTGGATAGAGCAATCACTTATAACGATGATGATTGCAAAGCTTTGATGGTTATTAAAGACTATGTATCAAAGGTTCTCAACTAAACATTAATCTGGTTTAAAGGGTGTCTAGTAAATTTATTTGTAAAATTACATATTAAGAAGAAATAGAAATTTAGAATGTCTTTATTTCATTTTAATTTAGCTTCTAATTGTATATAGAAATAGATATTTAAATACATAATAGAACTGCGCGTAGAATTGAATTAAGAATTAGTATAATAGTGGGAAATTCCGCTTTTAGCTAGTTTAAACCTATTAAGAGGAGATTGGATGAGCTCAGCTACTCAACAAAAGAACGTGAATTCTGATTTCAAAATAGATGAAAAAACAAAACAAAAATTAGATCAGATTATTACATCAGCAAATAAAGATAAGAGTAATCTTATTCAAATACTTCAAGAAACTCAAGATTTACTTAATTATCTACCTGAATCTGTTCTTGCCTATATATCTACTCAGCTTGATGTAACAGAACATTGGATTTATGGCGTTGCCACCTTCTATTCGCAGTTCAAGTTTATCAAACCTGGTAAACATATAATAAAAATCTGTATGGGTACCGCATGTCATGTCAGAGGAAGTAATAAAATCAAGGATAAAATTGAGACTGAACTCAATGTGAAAGTAGGAGAAACAACAGAAGATGGTTTATTCAGTCTTGAGGAAGTGTTTTGTTTAGGTTGTTGTGCTTTGGCTCCTGTAATGGTTATTGATGATGAAGTGTTTGGTAGTCTCACTTCTGCTAAACTGAAGAGAATACTTACTAAATTTCAAAAAGAGGAGGAAGTACTTTGAAATCTGACTCAAGTAAAAACGGAAGGAAAATACTGATCTGTGAAGGAACAGGTTGTCTGTCATCTAAATCTGATTTAATAAAAGATAGATTTGAGGAAGAACTAAAAAAAGCAGATGTTGAAGATGTGGAAGTTACCTTCACTGGGTGTCATGGTTTTTGTGCTCAAGGTCCAATAGTATCTGTTCTTCCAGAAGATACACTCTATGTAAAAGTTAATGTTGAGGATGTACCAACTATAGTTGAATCTCATATTGTGAAAAATCAACCTGTTGAGAAATTATTTTATGAAGACCCAACCACACATAACAAAATCGAGAGATATCATGATATATTATTTTATAAGAAACAACAGCGTCTAATTCTATCTCGATGTGGTCAAATCAATCCAGAGAGAATTCAAGAATATATTGATACAGGTGGTTATATTGGTTTAGCAAAAGCTCTCAAATTGTCTCAGGAAGAAGTTATAAATTTAATAAAACAATCTGGACTAAGGGGAAGGGGAGGAGCAGGTTTTCCTACAGGTCTAAAATGGGAATTTTGCTATAAAGCTCAAGGTGAAGAAAAATATGTTGTTTGTAATGCTGATGAAGGGGATCCCGGAGCATTCATGGATAGAAGCATCTTAGAAGCTGATCCACATAGTGTATTGGAGGGAATGGCAATAGGAGCTTATGCAATTGGTTCTTCAAAAGGATTCATTTATGTTAGAGCAGAATATCCGCTTGCGGTAAAAAGATTTAGAAAAGCAATTGAAACTGCTCGCTCCAAAGGTTATTTAGGAAATAACATACTTGGAAGTAGCTTTTCTTTTGATATTCAAGTAAAAGAAGGTGCAGGTGCATTTGTTTGTGGGGAAGAAACCGCGCTTATTGCGTCAATTGAGGGTAAGAGAGGTATGCCTGTATCTAAACCACCATTTCCTGCAGAACACGGATTGTGGGGGTACCCTACTAATATTAATAATGTAAAAACATGGGCTTTTGCATCATGGATTTTAAGAAATGGTTATGAAGAATTCAGAAAAATTGGAACAGAATCTTCCCCTGGAACAGCAATCTTTTCCCTTACTGGAAAAATCAAGAACTCTGGTCTTATCGAGGTTCCAATGGGGACAAAATTGCGAGAGATTATTTATGAACTCGGTGGAGGAGTATTAGAGGATAAAGAATTTAAAGCTGTTCAGACCGGAGGACCTTCTGGAGGTTGTCTTCCTAAAGAACTACTTGACTTACCTGTAGATTTTGAATCATTTAAGGAAGCTGATTCAATCATGGGTTCTGGTGGAATGGTTGTTGTAGATGAAGATACATGTATAGTAGATTTAGCAAAATATTTCCTTCAATTTACTCAGTCAGAATCCTGTGGTAAATGTGTTCCTTGTAGAGTAGGTACAAAAGAGTTGCTTGATATTTGTACAAAAATAACTGAAGGAAAAGCAACACTTGAAGATTTAGACATGCTTGAAGAATTGGCTCATACCGTTGTAGATGGGAGTTTATGCAATTTAGGTAAAACTGCACCGAATCCAGTAATTTCTACTTTACGATATTTCAAAGATGAATTTCTAGCACATATAGAAGAAAAACGATGTCCAGCAAAAGTGTGTAAAGAATTGATCAGTTATCAAGTAGTTGAAGATGCTTGTATTGGTTGTCAGAGATGTAAAAGAGAATGTCCTGTAGACGCAATAACTGGAGAGAAAAAAGGTCCTCATTTTATCGATGCAAGCATATGTATCAGATGTGGGCTCTGCTATGAAAACTGCCCAACGGATGCGATAATTAAAGTGGATAAGTTTGGTGAAGTAGCATGATAGTAATAGATGGTAAAGAAATTGAATTTGAGGAAGGTAAAACTATCTTAGAGTTAGCGAGAGCGAACGATATATACATCCCTACTCTTTGTGATCATGAATATTTAGATTCTTTTGGAGCTTGTAGATTATGTTTAGTTCAGGTCGAAGGTATGAGAGGGTTCACAACTGCTTGTACAACCCCTGCCAAGAAAGACATGAAAGTTACTACAAATTCTGAAGAAATTAATAAACTTAGAAGATCGATTTACGAGTTAATTATGACTGAGCACCCCAATTCTTGTCTTGTCTGTAGTATGGCAGAATCTTGTAATGAGAGAAATTGTGGTCTTCAAAAATCTGGTCACATAACTGGTTGTCAAACTTGTCCTAATCGAGATAATTGTGAATTAAGAATTGTTGGAGAAAAAATAGGTTTCGAAACTGTTAGATTTCCAACACTTTACAAAAGTTTGCCACTTGAACGATATGATCCATTCTTTGACCGAGATTACAACATTTGTATTCTATGTGGTAGGTGTGTTAGAGTATGCCAAGATTTAGCTGGAGCAGGAGTACTAGTATTTACAAAGAGAGGTCACGAAACAAAAATTGGTACAGCTTTTGAGAAACCTCACATTTTAACAGAATGTAGATTTTGTGGAGCTTGTGTAGATGTATGCCCAACAGGAGCTCTTTCAGCAAGAAATCAGAAATGGTATAGAGAACCAGATAATAGGATTATCACAACTTGTATGCTCTGTAGCAAAGGTTGTCAATTAGAGATGGAATCAAAATGGAATTACATTATGTCAGTTAGACCTGATCCCGATCACATACCATCTCATTATAACATATGTGTTAAAGGTCGTTTCTGTCTTCCTGTACTATTTAATGATACTGAACGTCTAAAGCTTCCCTTAATTATGCGAACACACAAACAATTTCCCAGTAATTGGAGAGATGCAGCAAATACTGTAGCAAAAATCTTTAAGGAAACACCAGTAAATGAAATTGCATTATATCTCAGTCCTTTCCTTACTGATGAAGCATTTTACCTCTTTAACAAGTTTGCTAAAGCTCTTGGATTGGAAAATGTTTTTACTTCTCAAGAAGAATTAGAAGTTATTCCTAAGAAGAAAATTAAAGTACTCTATACAACAGAAGGAGTTTTTGATTCCTCTATTTTAGATTCTCTTGAGTCTTATATCTTACAAGATATCTTCCCTTCAACTGGATTTGAACAAGCAGCAGTAGTTTTACCTACTACTGCATTTACTGAAGAAAAAGGTTCAATTACGACCAAAGAAGGTGTTAGAAAAATAGAACCTATAGTTCCTGCTCCTGGATTAGCTCAACCAGATTGGAAAATACTATGTCAATTAGCAGAAGACCTTAATCTGTCAGGATTTGAGTTCCAAAATACCGATGAAATCAATTCCGATATGATTAACTCTAATTATTCAGCTCCATTAAGGGAAATAGACAAATATTACTTGAATTATCGAGGAACAGCTATATCTGACAAAGTTCCTGATTTTGACATCTTGCTAAAAGCGAGAAAAAATAGGAAAACACCGTGGTGATGATAAATGTTGTATGAAATAATAAATAAAATAGAAGAAGTTCCAAATGTTTATCGAATTGAAATTTACGAACCTGATATTGCTAAAAAAGCTAAACCTGGACAATTTATAATTCTCATGTCTGATGAAGTAAGTGAGCGAATTCCTATCTCCATCGCAGATACCTCTGATGAAACAATTACTGTCTTCGTTCAAGAACAAGGAATTTCATCAGCAAAAATAGCTAATATGCAAGCTGGGGAAGTGTTTTACAGTGTTGTTGGACCTTTAGGCCTTCCTGCTGTTATTGATAATTTTGGTACAGTTTTACTTGGAGGAGGGTGTTATGGTATAGGTGGAATTTATCCTTTAGCTAAAGCACTAAAGAAAGCAGGTAATAAAATCATCACTATACTTGAAGCTAGAAGCAGTTATCTTCTTTATTTCGAGGAGGAACTTAAAACTATCTCTGATGAGCTTTTTGTTGCAACTTCAGATGGAACTAAAGGTTTTACTGGACAAGTACATGATGTTGTAGATATACTCGTGAATGAGCGTAACTACAAATTTGATCATGCAAAATTCATAGGTTGCACATTTATGATGATGAATTGCTCAAATGCAACACTACCTTATAAAATACCTACTATGGTAGCTTTGAATGCTATAATGTTAGATGGAACAGGTATGTGTGGGTGCTGTCGTGTAAGTGTTGGAGGAGAAACGAAGTTTGCCTGTGTTGATGGTCCTGAATTTGATGGACATGTGGTAGATTGGGATTTAATGATGAAAAGAAAAGGCTCATACTTACAAGAAGAGATGATGGCTTATCAGAAAGATCCTCATGTTTGTAAAGCGTTAGAACAACTATATCTGGAAGGTGAATGCGATGACTGAAGAATCAAGTAAACCTACTAGACCTCCAAGGGTGAAGATGCAAGAACAACCACCAGAAATTAGAGCTAAAAACTTCTTAGAGGTACCATATGGCTATACACCTGAAGAAGCTGTATTGGAAGCACAACGTTGTTTAAATTGTAAGAAACCTAAATGTATGGAAGGATGTCCTGTAAGTGTAAAAATTCCTGAATTTGTCGCTCTCATTGTAGAAAGCAAATTTATTGATGCAGCTAAGAAAATCAAAGAAACCAATGTTTTACCTGCTGTTTGTGGAAGAGTGTGTCCACAAGAGTCTCAATGTGAAGGCTCTTGTATTCTAGGTAGAAGATTTGAGCCTGTAGCTATAGGAAATCTTGAACGTTTTGTTGCTGATTATCAGAGATTAGCTGGTGAGTTGGAATTGCCAAAAATACCTCCATCAAATGGTAAGAAAATAGCAGTTATTGGTTCCGGTCCTTCTGGTTTGACTGTTGCTGGTGATTTAATCCTACTCGGATATGAAGTCACTATTTTTGAAGCATTTCATAAAGGAGGAGGGGTTTTAGTATACGGTATTCCGGAGTTTAGGTTACCCAAAGAAATAGTGGAATCAGAACTCGATTATCTAGAAAAACTAGGTGCTAAATTCAGCTTTAATCATGTTATTGGTACAATTAAGACTATAGATGAGTTGTTTGAAAAAGATGGCTTTGATGCAGTTTACATAGGAGTAGGTGCTGGTTTACCTTCTTTCATGAACATCCCTGGTGAAAATCTTACTGGAGTCTATTCAGCAAATGAATATCTTACTCGCTCTAATTTAATGAAAGCTTATCTTTTCCCAAAATATGATACTCCCATTTTGAAAGGAAAACATGTCACTGTTGTAGGTGGAGGTAATGTTGCAATGGATTCTGCTAGAACAGCTCTTCGTTTAGATTCAGAAAATGTAACTCTAGTTTATCGTCGTGCTAAAGAACAGATGCCAGCTCGTGCAGAGGAGCTACATCATGCTGAACAAGAAGGTGTAATCTTAAAACTCCTTTCAAATCCAGTTGAAATCTTTGGCGATGAAGACGGTAATGTTACAAGAATCAAATGTCAAAAATATGAACTTGGAGAACCTGATGATTCTGGCAGAAGAAGACCTATACCTGTTGAAGGAGAATATTTTGAATTTGATACTGATATGGTAGTTATCGCAATAGGTGGGAACGCAAATCCCCTTATTACTGCAACAACTCCTGAGCTTGAAACAAATAAGTGGGGATATATCGTAACTGATGAGTCAGGAAGAACCAGTAAGAAATTTGTTTATGCTGGAGGAGATATAGTTACAGGTTCGGCAACCGTAATCTCAGCAATGGGTGCCGGAAGACGAGCTGCAGAAGCTATTCATCAAGACCTTTCAGAAAAGGAAGAAGATTAATTTTTTCTTTTTTGTTCTTCTTTTCTTTCTTTTCATTATTTGCTTAGCAAAATCCTTGTAAGTACAAAAGAATTATTAGTAAGTTTATTATAGTTATACCATGAATCCTTCTGATGATTTTTATGGCGATTTAGGCATTATAGGCGGTGGAGTCGGGGGAATGGGTGCTGCGATAATCGCAGCATATAAGGGTTTAAAAGTAACAGTTTTCGAGGGAGGAAATCTTGGTGGTATCGTTAATACTTTATACGGACGGAAAATTCTAGAAAACTATCCCGGTTCTCCAAGTATTTTAAGTAGAAGATTGATAGATGAATTTGAAATTCAAATTGAAGAAGTTCAAGCTGAAGTTAAGCATGAAAGAGTTATTGATGTAAAAAAATCTGATGACATTCTTACAATTGTGACTCATGAAGGAGAATATACCTTTAGGTGTATCATTATTGCAACTGGTTCTAGTCCTTCTGAACTAGGAATTGAAAATGAGAGGAGATTTAAGCTTAAAAACAGAGGAGTATACAATTTCGTTACTGATCCGGAACTGTTCAAAGGATCATCTGTTTTGGTGGTGGGAGGAGGAGATACAGCAATCGATGCTGTCTATATGCTTGCTAAGGACGCTAAAAAAATATACCTTGTTCATAGAAGAGATAGTTTTAGAGCTGCTGAAACTAAAGTAGATGACATTATAAATGATAATTTAGCTGAAATTATCTATAACCATCAGCTTATTGAACTTAATGGAGATGATGTATTAGAAAAAGCAGTAATTCAAGATATTAATACTAATATGAAAAGAGAGCTTAAAGTTGATAAATGTATCTTAGCAGTAGGAATGCATACAAACTTGGAACTTTTTAAGAATTTGGGACTTAAAACTGATAGAAAATTTATAATAGTTGACAGTGATATGAGAACCAATATTCCTGGTATTTTTGCAGTGGGGGATATTGTTTCTAATCGATATCAGTTAATAGTAATAGCTGTTGCTCAAGGAGCTATAGCTGCACATAATGCTTTTGGTATGATAAGAAAACCATACTGGTATAAAGATGATGAATAGCCAACTGAAATTTGATAGTTTCATCTATTTTTTGTTATTCCAATTGTTTTTTATGTAAGTGCTTTTAGTTAAATCTATGGATTTATTCTCAAGAATCGCAAGCATCTACGATAAAATTATTAGAGGTTTTGCTTTAGAAACTATACGAGAATTTCTTCAATTAAATCCTGATGAATTACTTTTAGATCTTGGTGGAGGAACAGGCCGATTATCCACAGAGTTGGATAATCAATCTAATGGCTGTATAATTCTTGATAGATCTTTTGAAATGTTGCAACAAGCTTCGCAAAAATCAAAGCAATTGCTAATTGTACAAGGTGTAGGTGAAAATCTACCTTTTAAGGAGAATTCAATTCCTCAAATTTTTTTAAACGATACTCTACATCATATTC
This sequence comes from uncultured archaeon, assembly GCA_964549075.1. Taxonomy (GTDB): domain Archaea; phylum Asgardarchaeota; class Heimdallarchaeia; order Heimdallarchaeales; family Heimdallarchaeaceae; genus UBA460. The sequence continues at coordinate 73,801 of CAZJUB010000003.1, forward strand.
ATTTCCAGAATGATACAATTGCAAATTGCTATAATATACTAAAACCTGAAGGTCGCTTGTTCATTAGAGAATATGATCCAGACCAATGGAGAACAAGATTTTTGATTTTTTTTGAATGGGTTCTTCGATTTGGCAGTACCTTTCTTTCTCCATACAAGTTAGAAGAGATTTGCCAAAATTGTGGTTTTTCTGTTGAGTGGCAACGTTTGAGTAAGTCTACCTACATGTTATCTGCTAAAAAATAACCTATACTGAGATTTTGTCATGCTTGTGAAATCTCTAATGCAGGAGAAAAAGTAGATATAAGGAAGCAGCAACTGCTGCAGGTAAGGTCACATTGTCTATAAAACTGAAACTGAACGCTTCTATTGTCACAGCAATTATGGCTACTACTACCATCTTCCACCAAACACCAGGAAGTCCAAGCATCTGATAGACTCCAAAGGCAATAATTAAACCAATAAATGTTCCTACAAAAACTGCTAAAGAACCTTCTACACTTTTTTGGTTGAAGATTTTATATTTTAATCTACCAAAAGGTCTTCCTATCATCTCACCAAGTCCATCTCCTAAACTGACTGTTAGGTATGCTGCAGTAAATACAAATAACCTATCTTCTTCTTTGAAGAACCACAGGATTAAAAGCATAGTAATACCCATCAAAATAGCATTAATAAATAGTTCCCAAGGGAAATTTTCTTTTCTTGAACACATTTTGAATATTCTTTGTAAGAACCAAATAGGTGGAATAGCAGATAAAATTAGAATGACCCCTATAGCAATTGCTAAAGATATGATTAAATCAAAGAAATTGTTAAAAAGAAGAGGATAGAATGCTGCGACAGCATTTACAATCATATGACCTATTTTTCTTATTTGCCATCTTTCAAGACCAAGCATTTTCAAAATAAATACAGTACTAAGTGCTGCTAAGATGATTAATACTGCTATACTTATCATTAACCAGTTATGTGGAGCTATATCAACACTTAATCCCATTCTTAGTCCTATCCTACGGTTTGCATATTAATTCTTTTAGTTTCATATCAAAGAACATTTGGGAATGTGCTGGTTTAATTACCCATGCTGTGTCTGCTCCTCTTCCAGTCCCTCCAATTGCTATTAAATCTTCCATTTCAATTGCTCCTGCATCAGCTGCCATCATAACTATCTCTGCACAAACCTTGGTTCCTTGACCTAAAATACGAAGAGTTTCAGCAATTATCTCAGTAGTCATCCAAGTATCGTGTTTTTTACGGATTGCTCGATCAACACCTGCAAGAGCATGAGTGGCTGTTACCACAGTTACACCTTTATTTTTTAATTCTTCAACTACTTCCTTAGGAACTTCTAATACTCCAGGTTCTCGAAATCCTGCTTGATGAGTTACAGCTATTAATTTTACTTCTTTAAATATATCCACAGCTTTTAAAGCGGTTTTTCCTGAAGTTGTAGCTACAATAACTTGTCTAATATCCCCTTTTTTTATTCGTTTTAAAACTTCTGTAAACACTTCATTAGTATAGTCACCAGGTTTGGGAAAATGAACAGCCATAAGTTTAATTCATGAAACAGGTTTATATTTTTTTAGCAATATATTCATGATGCTAATTCTCTCTGTTTCCAAAAAATACAACAATTTTGAAAACACTTATAGATAACTAAAATAAAATTAACTCAATGAGTATTACTTTTGAGCTTGACCAAGGAAAAACAAATGCTGTTCTCATTAGTTCTAGAAAGATAATGCTCAATAAAGGTCAAGTGGAAATTTTCGAAAAACTACTTGATTGTGTCTTTAATGCTATTCCGAGTATGAATAAAGGCACATTGGAAGCTCTACTAAAACTTTCTTGTAGAGATTGGGAAAAGGAAAAAGTAAGACCTATCAACGAATTTAGGTTCATACATGCAAATGAGCGAATGAAGGCTTTTGATGAGATACTCGTACAATTTTTCTTAAGATTCAGAGAATTACTAACAGGTTCTCTAAATGCTGAAACAGTTTCCTTTCTACGTAATGCAATTTTAACAAATTACAAAGATTTCCTCGAAGCAGAAGGATATGTTGTAGATTATGTTCCTTAAAATACTATTTTTCTAATAGTTTTTCAACAAACAATAAATACTAGTTGAACATTCGGGTGGTTAAAGGTGTTTTTATGAATAAGAAAATTACACTATCCTTAGTCATTAGTTTACTTGTTATGTTTGTATTCAGTTCTGTAATATCGCTAACTAAAGCTGATGTCACTATCGATCTTTTAGTTGTTGGTAATGGTATTGATAATGATTTCATGCAGCGATTAGAATTGGATCCTCAATTTGTTATTACTGTTGATACAGAGGTGGGAACTGACATTAGTGCATATGATTCGGTGTTGATTTTTGACTATGCTCCCACACCTTCTGAGGTTTCTTTATTAGATTCTTTCGCGGGTGGAATTGCTATTTTTATCTATGAAAATCTTTCATCTGATGCTACGTTGTTGGTTTCATTAGGACTTGCATCTGCTAGTACAGGTTCAATTGAAACTGGAGATTCATTACCTATTCCAGTAAATCTCTCTTATTCACATCCTATTATTAACGATATTCCTTGGAATTCAGTACCTATGATAACCAATTATACTACGGTTCCTCTTGCAGGAACTATTTTGGTGGAAGCCTCAGAAGCTAGCGCTAATCCCGAACTTGCTTTAATCAGTACAACAGATAATAACAGGTTGATTGCATTCAATATGATTCCTATATTCAGCATAAATCCAGAATTGATTGAGTGGCCATACTTCAACTATATGTTATATCTCACTATCATGACTATAAATGGTGAAACAGTTGAAACATATGCAAATTGGGATTATTCGCCTGTTCCTCATTCCACAGCAACTATAGTTCTTGGAGTTTCTGTTATTTTAACTATTATTGTTACTGTGATTGGTATCGTCTTCGCAAAGAGATACTCGAAAAATACTCCAATTCACGAAAAAGATCTCAAGGAAATCAGTAAAAGTGAAAAAACTGAGAAATGGGAAGAAGTGGGAATGCATCGGCAACTTGGTGGATTTTTAGTTCAATTGTTTGTTGGTCTATTAATAATATTGCCTAATGCAGTTATGTCAGCTTTAGTGTTTCCCTTACTAATACTTCCAAGCCCTCAAGCTGTAGGTTTTTATGATTACACAATCAAGTTTTTTGAGGCTTTATGGTTATTCTTTGACTTTGGTACGTCAGTAGTACTAGTGAAATTCTTTAGTGAACATAGAGTTAAGCGTCCAGATCATGCAATAAAGTATGTTCAATTATTTGTCTGGTTTCAGATGCTATCAGGGATAGCACAATTGTTCTTAATATCATTTTTAGGTTCGATGATTTTTCCAAAAACTTTTCTAGCTCACATGTCTTGGTTGTTCGTAACACACGCTTTCTTCCAATGGCCTGCATTTTTCTTGGTTTTCATGTACCTTTTCCAAGCTATGAATAGGATTGATTATTTCCAAATCTTAAACATACTCTTGTATGGTGTTTTCAACATAACAGTACAATATCTAGTTGTAGTTCTTTTCAGATTTACTTTAGGGAATAATCCCATCTTTGGAGACGGATTAGCAGGAGCTATAGGATACAGTGTGGGATTTTATGTCATTCAAGTGTTAACGTTCTTTGTCGGTCTTTGGATGTTCAAACGGCTTGGGTTCTCACTGAAAACGATTTTCAGAATAGATTTTACGTGGGCAGAAATAAAAGAAGCCTTCAAATTTGGAACTAAGTGGATGGTAGGTGCAATATTACCACCTTTAGGATGGTTTATTCAACTCTTCCTCTTGTCTACCTTTTTACCAAATTATACACAACAACAAGGATATTTCTCAATAGCTTGGAACTTCGCAACAATAGTTATGCTTGTAGGTTTATTTGCAAATGGATTCCTTCCCGCGATTTCTGAATCTTATCATGCAAAGAAACAAGCTTTAACTAGATATTATTCAGTGAGCTCGCTCAAATGGAGTGCTTATTTTGACTGGTATCTAGTAGCGACGTTGGCGGCAGTAGGCTGGAGATTTATAATCGGAGGTGCAGGAGAAGAATGGAAACCTGCAGCAGGTTTGATTATATGGTTCTTGTTCTTCCATTCAATAGGTTATTTCTCATGGCTAGGTGATTGGCATTTTGCGGGTTCTGACAGACCCGGATGGGCTGCTATAAGTTGGGTGATAGAACAAAGTATACGCGCAGGTTTACTAGCTGCCTTTATACCACTGCATGTGTGGTTTACAAAAACCTTTGGTTCCCCTATGGTCTCTATCATGTTTGCTTACTTCCCTGCTTTAATCATCAAAAACATCTTCATGTGGATAATGATAAGAAGAAACGATTATTTCAAATTCAAGTGGAAAGATCTCTATTGGCAAGGTATAATAGCTCCTCTAATATCAGCTGGAATCCTATTTGGAATTTTCGAAGGATTGTTCCGTCTAATTTGGCAAGGTGAGATAATTACTTCTGTTGTAATATTACTTATAGGCACGCTTGGAGGTCTTTATCTTTATGCCTTTATTGCTAGTTGGTTTGGAACTTTTGATGATAATACCTTAGGCGAGCTTAAAAAAGCATGTGACTTAGCTGGTGGCCTTAAATTTATGGCCAAACCACTCTATAAAATGACAGAATGGGGAGCAAAAGTATCTCCTTTGCATAATAAGTTCAAAATTTCTATTTTTGAAGAAGCTGCACAAGAAGCAGTTCAACTCACAGAAGAAAAGGCTCAGTTAATCATTTAACCTTTCTTCTCTTCTTTATTTTTTTGCATTTTTTGCTGATTTTATTGTTTTTACTATCCAATTTTCTGTATTGGAATCTTTTTCTAGTTCATCACAGTAATCCCAGTGTTCTCCAGCTATTAAACCCATTAAAGATATTTTTTTGAATGCTCTAGGTTTTTTTGGCGCAGATGTAAAAAGAAAGAGCAATCTTGCTGCTTTATTTCTTAACTCTTTTCTATCTAAACCTTTTGAGATGATAATTTCTTCTTCTTGGAGGGTAATAGCTACTTCTTCAACTTCAGTATTTATCGAAGCAAACTTGGTTAGTGCTAGTAATGAAAAATTCCTAATCCAATCCATACGAGAAGAGGTAAAAGCGTGAGTATATAATGAAGATAAACAGCCATTGTATATTAGCTGACGTAAGGCTTCTCTTCTGTTATCATCTCCAGTCGAAGGAGTAGATATAATCCTATCTAAACTACCACAATCCATCAAAATATTATTTTCTTGCAATTAAATAAAGATTGAGAAACGGATGATTGAGAAAATTTTTAACTCACTTTACAGTTCAGACATTATGGATTCTGTAACACATGGAAGTGTGGCTGTTCTTATAGGTCTGATATTCGTTCAGTTTTATACTGCACCTTTTTGGCTTCTTCTTATTGTGTTATTCGTATTTGGAATTCTACCTGATTATGATCATGTTTTCTATTACAAGAGAAATAATCCAGATATCAAATTATGGAATATTCCTCAACTCATAAAATTTTATTTCAAAACTATTGATGATAGGGATGAATTCATATATCACACATGGATACATGAACCATTTGGAGTTCTGGTGGTTAGTGGATTAAGTTTCTTAATTTTTGGTTTCACTCAATATTGGTATTTAGGAATACTTGCTTCTTGTGTTTATTTCTCACATTATCTTTTAGATCTTTTGTCTGGAAAAATGAAACCTTTAGCACCTTTTACAAATAAAGTTGTTATTGACTTAAGGATTCTTCCAGCTAACTCTTTTATTATTATGTCTATAACCTTAATTGCATTTTTAACTGGTTTAATCATTTATCTGGTATGATTCCTGTGTTTTCTCGATAAGTTTTTGAATTTTAATAAAAAATGTAATATAATGTCTTCAGAAATGGTTGGAAAATTGCCTTTTTTCCTTGTAAAGTTTGCTATAAACAAAATCTTCAGGAAGAAGATGATAGAATATAATAAAGTAGTTTTACCTGAAGATGAATCTAAATGGAGTAATTTAGGTAAAATTATTGATTATAAAGCAAAAAAATACAATATTGAAGTTGCTTTACAGAATGGTAAACTCAAAATAACTTCCCTAGATAATGGTATATTAAATATTCAAGTTTCAAAAGATTTAGGAAAAATTCCTCAAACAAATGCTGTTATACTTAAAAATAAAACTCCTCCTCCACTCGTGGTAGAAAACAATGACGAATTGATGTCTATTAATCAAGAATTAGAAACAATTAAGTTTGCATCTATAGAAATTGACCAAAAGGATTCAAAACTTACTTTCAAGGACGGTTTTGGTTTTGGAATTTTCACTGAAACCATCCCTAATTTTCATGAAGAAGGCTGGTATAAAACTGTAAAACATCCAGAAGTATTGTGCGAAAATCATTATGGTTTTGGCGAAAAAGGTGGTCCTTTAGACAAAAAGGGAGAGACTATCTCTTTCTGGAATACAGATTCTTTTGCTTATGATGTTCATGATGGAAAATTGTATCAAACACAACCTATCCAAATTGTTGTAAGACCAAATGGATTTTGTTATGCTTTAATTTATGACAATCCATTTAGAAGTCAGATGAAAATAGGTGAAGAAAACGATTGCTCTTCTGAGTACTATGTACAAGGTGGAGGAATTAATTATTATTTAATAATAGGACCTACAGTCTACAAAGTTTTCACAAAAATACAAAAATTACTCGGAAAACCATCACTTCCTCCAATTTCTGCTTTAGGACATCATCAAAGTAAATGGTCCTATTACTCTGAAACTGAGGTTAGAGAGTTAGCTAAAGAATTTAGGGAAAGAAAGATACCTTGTGATTTTATCCATTTAGACATTGATTATATGGATGAATATAGAATTTTTACTTGGGATAAAAAAAATTTTCCTAATCCTAAAAAACTTGCTAATGATCTTTTTGAGGAAGGTTTCAGATTAATGGCTATGACTGATCCCGGAGTAAAAGTGGATCCAGAATTTAAAATATATAAAGAAGGAATCAGAGGAAAACATTTCTGTTTAAACCCTGATGGAACTGTTTTTACTGGCCCCGTTTGGCCTGGAGATTGTCATTTTCCTGATTTTACACAAACAAAAACAAGAGAATGGTTTGGAAGTCAGTACAAGGCTTTAACTGATGTTGGTATCAGAGGATTTTGGATTGATATGAATGAACCTTCAATCTTCAGTGATAAAGGTACTATGGATGATGAAGTTATTCATCCAGGTGATGAAAGTTTTAAACTCCACAAAGAAGTCCATAATCAATATGCTCATCTGATGGCTCAGGCAACATATGAAGGTTTGCAAAAATTACTCCCAAACACTAGAACCTATATCAATTCTAGAGCTGCTTATTTGGGAACTCATAGGTATGCAGGAACATGGACTGGAGATAATAACGCAGAATGGGAACATCTTCAGATTTCAATTCCGATGATTTTGAATATGGCAGCTTCTGGCCAATTGATGATTGGTCCTGACATCGGTGGTTTTGCAGGAAAACCTTCTTCTGAGCTTCTAACTAGATGGTATCAAGCCGGAATATTATATCCATACTTTAGAAATCATACTATTAATCAAAAGTGTTCACAAGAACCTTGGATATTTGGGAAGAAAACAGAAGAGATAATAAGAAAAACAATCCAGCTTCGATATTCTCTTATTATCTATATCTATAATGTGGTCCATAAGACTTTTTTGACAGGGGTTCCAGCTTTCAGAGCTTTATGGATAGATTATCCAAAAGATCCAGTTGCTCACATGGCTGAATGGTCTGAAACAGAATATATGTTTGGAGATAATCTTTTAGTTGCCCCTGTTTTACAGAAGGGAAAACGAAAACGAGAAGTGTACCTCCCTGCAGGTAAGTGGTATAGTTTCAATAGAAATAAGAGATTTGATGGCGGTAAAATACATGAAATCGATGTTCCTTTGGATTTAGTACCCATTTTCGTTAGAGAAGGTTCAATTATCCCATTTATTGATGAGTGTATTCAACATACTGGAGAGATAAAAAATCAGAAAATTTCTTTACACGTTTATCCAAGAGAGACTGAAGCTCAGGCAGATATTTATTTAGATGATGGCGAAACCTTCAATTTCGAGAAAGGAGATTATGAAATCGCTCATATCGAAGCAGAAAAGCGAGGACATGATACTTGGTACATAAACGTCAAAAGAGAAGGTAAGACGAAACAATATATCGATATAGGAGAAATAATTATCTTTGGAGAAGAAAAATCAAATTATTTACTATTTGAAAAATGAAGTTAATCAAGAAATTCTTTTGAGCTACGCCAGAGAATTTTCTTGAAAACTTCACCATATTTTACGTATCCCATCGATCCTATCATCAACATACCAGAGATTTTGTAATCCCTAACAGGCCATTCTCCATATGCTTCTTCATAAATATCGAAAAACTTCATGATTCTATCATATTGTTGAGTTACATCGACAAACACGCTATTCTCGAGTGCTGAACCCAATCCTATATAAGGTGTGTATAGGCTAACTGGTTTTCTATGTGGTTCTACAGTATCATCATCGCTATTATATCTAGCGTATGAAATGGCGTCCATGGTGATGTCGTGGGTATAACGATGATCGGGATGTCCTACACCAATATTCTCTGACTTTCCCCAAGTAATTATTATGTCGGGTTTCAATTGTTTAAAGATTCTTGCTAGCATTTTCGCGTTTTCTACTGATGGGAACACACCAGAGTCTGGCAAATCTAGTAATGTATATTTTGCTCCAACAATTTTTTCTATCCTGTTTACATGACCTTGTCTAACAAGTTTTATCTCTTCATGAGTTCCTTTTATTGATGAAGCATTTTCACCATGAGTAAGTAAAACAACATACACATTATCACCTCTGTCACTGTGATTCATTAAGGTGCCAATTGCACCAGCTTCGTCGTCTGGATGAGCAAATACTGCAACTACATTTAAAGGAGTGTAATCTTCATTCATATGTAATCTCTCTAAATATTACATAAAAAAACAACTATTTTACAAAAAAGAAGGTGGGTTATTACAACCCATACAAATATGAATATTTTTCTTGTAAGAATTTAATCAGATATTGAGGATTTGGATATTCTCCAGTAACTTCTTTTACTAATTCTGGGGGATCATAGAGATTTCCTTTCTTTTGAACATTCTCAGTTATCCAATCAGTTAGTACATTGATCTCTCCGTTTTCCAATTTAATATTCCAATCAGGAATATCCTTCTTTAATTTTGCAAAAAACTGTGCCCCATATACATTACCCAATGTATAAGTTGGAAAATATCCAAAAGAACCACCACTCCAGTGGATATCTTGTAAAACTCCATCAGCTACCTTAGGAACATCTATACCGAGTAACTCTTTCATTTTCTTATCCCAAATTTTAGGAAGTTCTTCTATGGTTATTTTGCCTTCGAACAAATCTCTTTCCAGCTCAAAACGAAGAATAATGTGTAAATTGTAAGTAACCTCATCAGCTTCTACTCTAATTAGCGAAGGTTGAACTTTGTTTATTGCTCTTATGAAATCATCATATTCTATGTCTTTGAAAATATCTCCAGTAATCTCTTTAAATTTATCAAGATAGAAAAACCAGAAAGATTTGCTTCGTCCAATTATATTTTCATAAAATCGAGATTGAGATTCATGTACTCCCATCGAGCAATAATTTCCTACAGGTTGATATCTTAATTTGATATCTGCATTCTGGTCATAGCAACCATGTCCTCCTTCATGCATAACAGCAAAAAAAGAGCTTGTAAAATCGTTTAATTGATATCTAGTTGTGATTCGAACATCGTCATAATCTCCTGTAGTAAAAGGATGAGCAGCTTCATCTAATCTACCTCTCTCTAAATCATAATTAAGACGTTTCATAATGTCTTCCGCTAGTTTTTGTTGAACTTTTTTAGGAACTTCTTTAGTCAGTAATGTATAGTCTGGTTTGACAGCTGAAGTTTGACATTTTTGTATCAATTCTACTGTTGCTTCTTTTAATGGATTGAATATCTCATTATATCTTTCAGTAGTCATTTCAGGCTCATAGAGATCTAAAAGAACTTCATATGGTGGAAGATCAGGATTCAGATAATTTGCTAATTGCTTTGTCATTTCAAACATAGTTTCTAAGTGAGGTTTAAAAATGCTAAAATCATTATTCTTTCTAGCTTCTTTCCATTTTTCAGTAGATATAACTGCAGCTTTTGTATATTCAGCAACAAACTCTCCTGGTATTTTTGTTTGTCTATCATACTCTCTCTGCATAAGGTAAATATTCCTTTTTTCTATATAGGAGAGTTTTTCATAATCTTGATGATCCTGTATTTCTTTGAGAAGTTTACCAATCTCTGGATCAGTCTGTTTATCATGAGCTAATTTAGCAATAAATGCTTGTTGTTCACTTCTTTGAATTACGCCACCTTTAGGCATTTTAGTTTCAGTATCCCAGCCCAACAACATGGCAATTTGATTAATAATCTGTGATTCTTTGAATTTCTTGAGTAGAGTGTCGTATTTTTCTTTCATGTACATCAACACATCTTTGCTAACATCTCCCTCTAAAAGACTGATAAATATTTGGTAATAACATCATTTTCTGTCAAGATATTTTCTAAAGTCTTAAAAACGTTTGAGTGCATTTAGTTATTATGCGATTCTCAAACAAGTTGAAAGGAACATTAATCCTGTTGGCGCTTGTAGCAGCAATACCTTACGTGTTTGTAAATAGCAAGACTTTGGATGATGTTATATTATCCACAGATGCAGATATCAAAGATTGGACCGTTTTGGTGTATATGTGCGGAGATAATAACTTGGAATATTTTGCTCTTGAAGATCTTAATGAAATGGAAGCAGCTGGAGGAACAACAGCAGATGTTAATATAGTAGCAATAGTAGATAGATGTACTGCCTCCTACGAGACACCAGAATATTCAAACGATTGGTCTGAATCACGATATTATACCATAGTAGGAGACAGTTATGTTGGCACTTTCACCTCTCCAATGAATGTATCCTTAGGAGAAAAAAACATGGGAGATCCACAAACTTTAGATGATTTTATCAATTGGGGTTTGACTAATTATCCTTCTGATAAAACAGCTTTGATTCTCTGGGATCATGGTGGAGGATTAGATGGTATCTGTTGGGACGAAGATAATGGCGATGATAATCTCTTAGTGGACGAAATTTCGACAGCTCTAGACGGTTATCATTTTGATTTCTTAGGTATAGATGCTTGTGTTATGGGACAGTTTGAAGTTCTGTATGAATTGAAAGATTATTGTGATTTCTATGTTGCAAGCATGCTAAATGAACCTGGGTATGGGTGGAATTATTATGATACTTTCTTAGCGCTATTAACTAACCCAACAATGACAGCTGCTGAACTAGCACAGAATTCTTGTGAAGATTATGTCGATTTCTACTCTGGTTATAGTACTGATGTAACATTAAGTGCATATGATACTTCAGCTATTTCAGGTCTTGAAACAGTTATTGATGACTTCGCTTCTGAATTAATTAATGCACTTGATACTAACGCTGCTGATATTTTCAATGTAAGAATGATTTCAAATAGCCAGCTTTTCCCTGATGTTATGTGTGATATCAAAGACTTCGTTGAAAATGTTGCATTACTTCCTATTCCAAATTTGAGTGCAGCAGCAAGTGCATTAGATAGCAAATTGGATGAAATCCTTTATGTATCAGAATCGAATCTCATTGAAGATCCATACGGTATGTGGTTCTTTTTACCTGCAATTCCATATAATTATTATAATGATTTCTACATCTACTCCAATCAGAGTGTGGTAAATAGCTACATCAATTACTATTATGATTTTGATTTTGTTATCAATACTATCTGGGATGATTTTCTATTTCAATGGAAACTAGAATTAGAAAGCTTCTTACCTGAAATATCAACAGTTTCTCCTTTTACTGATACTTTGATCTCTGGAGATCTAACTTATCTCTATGCAGATTTACCTGATCCGGGTGTTGGCAATGCTTACCAAGCAACCTTAACAATGGATATGTATGTTGACTTTGATTTGTATGTCTGGTCTGAAGAGCATTATTGGGGTTTACCAAATGGCTTTGATGTATCAAGCGAGAATATGGACGACGAGCCTGAGGTTGTTTTATTCTTAATTGATGATGCAACACGAGTATTTTTCCTTCTACATGCTTATTCTGGGTCGGGTTCCTATACACTCAATCTTGAGATAGTCGAATATAGTGATGACGGATATGAAGAAAACGATGATATTACAGAAGCCGCTCATATTGAAGTAAATACACTATATTCTCTTATTGCAAATGATATGGATTTCTTTTATGTAGAATTAACAAGTGGCATAAATATGGAAATTACACTCACATTTAATGGAGCTGTAGTAGATCTTGATTTGTATCTTTTTGATGAAGACCAAAGTACTATGTTAGATTATAGTGAAGGTTATTCTTCGTTAGAAACTATAACTTACACTGCAGGTTATTCTGGAATATTTTATATCCTTGTTAATTTTTACAGTGGAGCAGCAGGAGAATCTTATAATTTAGAAATATCTATAAATGAAGATCCTGTTATAACAACATTTTATCATTCTCCTTACTATCCTCAACCAGGAGAAACAGTAACATTTACTTGTATGGTGACTTCTCTCTATCCTATAGTCGAAGTCACACTCTCAGTAAGTTACGATGGGGGAACACCACAGTACTTTGCAATGGTATTTTCAGGTTCATCATATTCTGTAGACGTGGTTCCTCCTGCTGGAACTGAAGAAGTAGAATATTCAGTTTATGTTGAAGATAGTATGGATAACTCAGTAGAGAGTTCTGTTAAAGATTTTTCAATTAAAGCAGAGTCTTCTACATTTACTCTAGATTTTTCATGGCTTATTTTACCATTTGTTTTTCTAGGGTTGTCAGTTCTTTACAGAATAATTTCAACAAAGAAAAGGGTTTAACTCTTTTTCTTCTCTTTCCTATTAAATGTTATATACTAGTTAATAATTTGTCTTTTAGATTGATATGGTTAAAATTCTAGGCATAGACTCAGAGAAATGCATTAAATGTGAAAAATGTGCAGATGTGTGTTCTGTCAATCTTTTTAGTGTTAAAAGAGAAGATAAAATGGAAAAAAGGATAGTTTTTGATGATCCTCTGAGATTTTGTTTTAGATGTGGGCACTGTATCGCTATCTGTCCAACTGAAGCAATCTTCTATGAAAAAGCAGATCCTCCCTATAATTTTGAGGAAGCAAAGAACCCATCAACACTCATTTCGTATGAAGACTACATGAAGTTCATTCGTTCTCGTAGATCGATGAGAAAATTCAAAGACAAACCTCTTTCTGAAGAAAATATTCAACGCATAATTGAAGCTATGAGGTATTCTCCAAGTGCAAGTAACAGACAAAATAGGAACTATCTAGTATTAACAAAACCAGAAGATATTGCATACTTATCAGATAGAGTATCTCGCTTGATGCAGAGAGCGAAAAGACTATTATTTCTGAAATACTTGATCGCTCCATTCATAGGAGGTTTACTGCGAAAAAGGTTATTGAATCCAAAAACAAAGATCCGTCTGAATAGATTTTTTGAAGAAAAGGCAGCAGGTAAAGATAACATCTTTTTCCACGCTCCTTGTGTCGTAATTGTTCATGCTCCACCTTATTCAAAAATGACACCATCTGATGCAGCTATTGCAATAACACATGGAATATTAGCTGCACATACTCTAGGACTAGGAACATGTTGGATAGGTTTTGCTCAAGAACATTTATGGAGAAGTAAGAAGTCAAGAAAAAGTCTAGGGATACCCAAAAAGAACAATGTCTACGGTGTATTTGTTATAGGCTATCCTGATTTCAAATTTGAAAGAGCACCTCCGAGACGTGAAGCAAGAGTAAAATGGAAAAAATAGCCTTATGATAAGATCTTATTCTTTTTTTACCCTCTTTTCTCCTGTTTTCAAATTAAAAGTATAAATATCTCTAATTTTTGGTATTTGAACACTCAATTCTTCTAAATCTATCTTATATAAAACGAAACTTGGATCTTCAGATGATTCCCAATAATTATCAAACCAAGGAATTGCTGTTGCTACATCTCTTCTAATTTCAGCATTATTGACCAAAACAGCTTTTCCTGTCCCTCTTATAGTACTTAATTTTTCGTCATCATGAGGATTAATAGCAAATTCAATATTATTGTTCTTCTCTAATTGTATGATTTTATTTCTCCCAGTGATACTTACAAACCAGCACTTGTCTTCGTGATAAATAAGAGCAACAGGTCTAACTCTAGGTCTGTCTTCATCTATGTTTGCTAAATACATTAGTGGTTGTTTCTTTAGATAATTGACTACGGTTTCGACTTCCATAAATCATTTTATCCTCAGACAGATATATTCTTTTTTA